>JAIXVM010000326.1 GCA_027482995.1 Hyphomonadaceae bacterium
CGTGCATCCCAAGGATCGCCTGCGGTCCTGCCATGTCGAGCAGAGTCATGCCTGGAAAGAGCAGGATACCGGTGTGGAGCGGAGCCGCGTCGGAGGCGAAGTCTGGCATGGTCGTCATGGATGTTTTCCCGTCGTTGCGCGGCATCATCTACCGCATCGCGATGAGCAGCGGCGAGTGGCGCAAATGACAAATATCGATAGAATCCTGCCACTATAAATTCCTTATTGATCCAGTTCCATCTACTGATATTGGCAGGTATCATCTTACTGGGAGTATTCTGCCATGCATCATGTCGCGGTTCTGGCGCTGCCGGGCGTGGTTGCGATCGACTTGGCGACGCCGTGCGAAGTCTTCGGCCACGTCCGCTTGTCCGACTCCACGAAGGAGTACGTGGTCCAGGTGTGCGCCGAAACGTCGGAGGTACGCTGCAAGGCCTTTGGCATCCGTGCGCCGTGGACGCTTGAGGAACTCGCCCGTGCCGATACCGTGATCTTGCCGGGGATCGACGATCTGACGGCGCCGATCCCGGATACGATCGTCGCTGCTATCCGTGCAGCCTACGCGGGCGGCGCGCGGATCGCATCTATTTGCTCGGGGGCCCTGATCCTTGCGGCGACCGGTCTCCTGGATGGCAAGCGTGCGACGACGCATTGGCTGGCTACCGATCTGCTCGCACGTCGCCATCCGGCGGTAACCGTCGACCACAACGTCCTGTTCGTCGACGAGGGCCGTGTCGTGACATCAGCGGGTGGATCGGCGGGGCTGGACATGTGCCTTCATCTGCTGCGCCGCGACCACGGGCATGCGGTGGCGGCACATGCCGCGCGCCTCGCGGTAGCACCGCTCGAACGCGAAGGCGGGCAAGCGCAATTCATCCATCACCAGGAACCCGCCTCGACCGCCAGCCTTGCCCCGGTGCTTGACTGGATGCGAGAGAATGCCAGTTCGCGCCTTACGGTCAATGACATTGCGCGCCATGCCGCGACCACCCCGCGCACCTTTGCCCGACGGTTTCGCGATCAGACCGGCACGACGCCGTTGCAATGGCTCATCAACGCCCGCGTCCGCCGCGCGCAGGAATTGCTCCAGACGACGACGTTGCCAATGGACCGTATTGCCGAGGCGGTCGGGTTCGACGGTGCCTCGGCGCTGCGGCAGCGCTTCTCGAAAATCGTCGGGGTCAGCCCAAAGACGTACCGGCGAAGCTTCGGTCTGCGAGAATAGCGACGCCTGACCTGAGCGCGCCGATCTTGCACCAGTTCTCACCGATGATCACTCATGTCCTTGAGTCGCACAATCGAGTGCGAATAGTCACGCGATCCGCTGCGCCTCGACCGGGGAAGGGGGCGCTACCAAACGTGAATCGGGGGTAAACTCGGCGTCGTTGACCAGAGTCCTGAACGCGGTCCGCAGGTCACAAAGTTGGAGAAAATGCGGCCGGGAGGAAAACCCTCAAAGTGAGCCACGACCGGACAGCCGGCTCGTATATGTCGTCATTCGCATAATCAATATTATGGGAAATCAATATATAGCTTGGGCATGGGCGAGCCTTTAAGCTGCTGTTCTTACGTGGTTTTATCCACGTCCGGCACTTCCCCGTGCCTGTCCCCTAGACGTCGAAGTCCACCGCCAAGCCATCATACGCCGGCGCCACACCTGCCGGCAATTCGCGCAGCAGCGTCCGGTAATCGAGATCGACATGCAGGTTCGTCAGGATCGCTCTGCGCGGCTTCAACGCGGCGATCCAGGACAATGTTAACTCAAGGTGCGCGTGCGACGGGTGCGGCGTGTAACGCAGCGCATCAATGATCAGCGTGTCGAGACCCGTCAGCGCGTCCATCGTGCGAGGCGGCAATCCGTTCACGTCATTGCAATAGGCCAGATCGCCGATCCGGAAACCGAGACACCGGATGCGTCCATGCTCCATGTCGACGGGCAGCAGCTCAACCGGGCCGCCGCGACCGGGAATGGTCAGAGGCACGTATGGGACGACGGCCGGCTGCGATGCGAGGATCGGCGGATACCCGCCCGCGCCGTTGAAGATATAGTCGAACCGGCCTTCGAGGCTGCTTCGCGTGTAGGCGTCGAAATACACGGGCAGCGGCGCGCGTTGGCGGATCGCGAGAGCACGCACGTCATCGATGCCGTGGGCCTGGTCCGCGTGATCATGCGTGTAAAGGACGGCGTCGAGATGCGTGGTGCCTTGTGCGAGAAGCTGCTCGCGCAGATCCGGCGACGTGTCGATGAGGATACGTGTCACCTCGCCCGTCTCGCCCTGGCGCTCAAGCAATGCGCTGCAGCGCGAGCGCCGGTTGCGGGGCTCGGCCGGATCGCATGCGCCCCAGTCGCCGCCGACGCGCGGCACGCCGCCGGAAGAGCCTGTGCCCAGAAGAATGAACCGTGCGCTGGCCATCAGGACGCCGCCTTCGAAAACAGGCGCGCGGCATTGTCCGTTGTCATGCGTTTCACCGTTTCGGTATCGACGCCCTTCAATGCACCGAGCGCTTCAGCGACGTGGACGAGATAGGCGGGTTCGTTCCGCCGGCCGCGCATCGGAACGGGCGCGAGATACGGACAGTCCGTTTCGAGGATGAGGCGCTCCAGAGGAACGTCCGCGATTACGGCGCGCACGTCTTTCGCGCTTTTGAAGGACAGGATGCCCGACACCGACACGTAGGCGCCCAGCGCCAGTGCGCGTTGGCAGAGGTCTGGCCCACCGGTGTAGCAATGAAGCAAAGGCTGGAACGGCTCCTTGGCATATTCGTCCTCAAGGATATCGGCCATGAGGCTGTCGGCTTCGCGCGTGTGAAGGATCAGTGGCAGGCCTGTCTCGCGTGCCGCCGCGATGTGCTCCCGCACGCTGCGTACCTGGTCGGCTTCGGTGCTGTAGCCATAATGGAAATCGAGCCCCGTTTCGCCGATGGCGACGACTTTCGGGTGGGCAGCTTCGGCGATCAGGGTTGCGGCCGTGAGGCTCGTGAAGTCCTTTGCATGGTGCGGATGGACGCCGACCGAGCACCAGATGTCGGCGTGCGCGTCAGCGATCGCGCGCACAGCCGGGAAATTGTCGTACCGGTCGCAGATCGCGAGAAAGCGCTCGACGCCGCTTTCCCGGGCGCGCGCGAGCACGTCCTCAAGGTCTTCGGCGAAAGCCTCACCGTGCAGATTGACGTGTGTATCGAACATCTCGGGGGCGTTTAGACGGGCTGCGCCAATTCATAAAGCCCCGCGACCAGTTTTGACGCGACTTGGGCAGCATCCATGTTCAGACGTTCGGCGTCTCCCGCCAGGCGCGCCTGCTGCAGCCAGAGCTTTGCCGCCGCCGGTTGGGTCTCGGCGCGCTCGGCCAGCCATTCGCTGATTTCGGCGCGGAAGGCTTCCATGGCGCGTTCATCCGCCGAGGCAGCTGACAGGGCGGCCATGGCGAGTTTGTCGGGAATTCTGGGGGCCGAACGGAGCAGGGCGCGGGCGGCTTCGGCGGCGGCGAGCGCTAAAGGTGACGATAACCGGATGCCCCTTCCCGGCCTGCCATGGGCGATGCGCGCGGCCTGCGAGGGTGCGCCGGCGGCTTCGAGCGCGGACAGGCAGTCTGCATCTGACAGGATCGACAAGCGCAGCACCCGGCACCGGGACCGGATGGTCGGCAAGATCGGTTCCCGACCGTGATTGACGAGGAACAGCACGCACTTCGGCGGCGGTTCTTCAAGCGTCTTGAGAAGTGCGTTTGCGCCATTCCGGTTCGTTTCGTCGATGGCATCGATGATGCCCGTGCGCCAACCGCCGAGCGCGGCCTTCATCGTGAAAAAGGTAGTGAGCTCCCGGATCTGATGGACGCTGATGTCCTGGGTGAGTTTGCCCTTGTCGTTGAGCTCTCGTTTGAGCAGACGGAAATCCGGATGGCTGCCCGACGCGCAGGCGCGCCAGACCTCGTCCGTCTCCGGAGCATCGAGCGGACGGTCCGCTGGTCCGCGAGCGCCGAGCAGGAAGGCGGTCAGGCGATGCGCAAGCCGGGATTTTCCGATGCCTTCGGGGCCTTCGATCAGCCAGGCATGATGGAGGCGGCCTTGCGCGTAGGCGTCCAGGAAGCGTTGCTCCGCCGGTGCATGTCCAAAGAGGGGCCAGCCTGTGCTCATGGCGGTGCCGTGACGATGCCAAAGCGCGCCGAGAGTGCAGCCCAGGCAAGGCGGGCAACGTCAGCGGGGGGCAGGCTCGCGTCGATCAATGTGCAGCGATCGGGTTCCTGCTTGGCGATATTCGCAAACGCCTCTCGCACCGCTTCGTGAAAGGCGAGACCGCGAGCCTCGAACACATCCAGCTTGCCACCGCGCGCGGCGCGGCGTTCGAGGGCAAGGGTGACGGGCGCATCGAGAATGAGCGTGAGGTCTGGCCTTGTGTCCGCCACGACGTGACGTTCCAGATCAAGGATCACGTCCGGTGTTACCGCACCAGATACGCCCTGATAGACGCGCGTCGAGTCGCTGAACCGGTCGCAGATGACCCATTTCCCGGCCGCCAGCGCGGGACGGATCAGCTGATCGAGATGATCGCTGCGCGCCGCATTCATGAGCAGGGCTTCCGCCAGAGGGGAAAACGCTGTTCCACCCGGCGGGTTCAGCACGAGCGCGCGAATGGCCTCGGCGCGCGGGCTGCCGCCCGGTTCGCGCGTCATAAGGGTTTCGATACCCTGCTCTGCCAATCGGTCCTGCAAGGCTCGCCGCAGGGTGGACTTTCCTGTCCCCTCGCCGCCTTCCAGCGTGATGAACCGTCCCCGGACTGGACTATTCATCACCGCCCGTCGCCGGTTCATCCGCAGGCTTGGACGTGTTCTCGCCCTTCATCAGTGTGCTGACGCCTTCGATCGCCTGGCCGAAGAAACCGAGTTTCTTGACGTCGGCCTCCGCGATGACGGGTGCGCTGACAGGCGCCTGGCCCTCCAACGTCACCACGAACATGCCGACCTTGTCGCCTTTCTTGACCGGCGCCTTGATCGTCTTGTCCAGCACGAGCTCAGCCTTGGCTTTCGAGAACGCGGCCTTGTGGCCAACGACTTTCACCGGTTCGGCCAGCGAAACCGGCACAGTGCGCTGTTCGCCCAGCCAGACATCAACGTCGGGCAGGGTTACAGTTTCGGGGCCGATGGTCTTGAGTTCGAAGCTCTGGATGGCGACGCGCATCAGGCGCTCGGCTTCCTGCGCCCGGGCCGCCATCGTCGGCAAACCGTTGATCACGATCGTGCGGCGCACGCCGTCGCGTACGGCAGAAGCGGTCAGTCCGTAACCGGAGGATTCCAGGTGCCCCGTCTTCAGGCCATCGGCGCCGGCAACTTCGAGCAGGGGGTTGCGATTTTCCTGGGTGTATTCGCGCCATGTGTACGATGGCAGCGAGTACCAGCCATAGTATTGCGGATATTTGTCGATGGTCATCTTCGCGAGCTTCGCGAGATCCACTGCCGAGATGACATGACCTTCGCCTTCAAGGCCGGTCGTGTTGACGAAGTTCACCGATTTGAGGCCGAGTTCATGTGCGATCTCGGTCATGCGGGCGGCAAAGGCAGGCTCTGACCCCGAAATGCCTTCGGCCAACGTGATGCAGGCATCGTTTCCGGACATCGTGATCACGCCGTGAAGCAGTTCTTCGACGGTGGGGGTATCCTTGGGAACGAGCCCCATGGTCGAGGTGCCGGACGGAAACCCGCCGCGGCGCCAGGCATCTTCGCTGACTGTGAACTTGTCGGTCAGCGCGATTTCGCCGCGCTCGATCAGTTCGAAGACAACGAAGGCGGTCATCATCTTGGTCATCGACGCCGGCGTCATCGGCTCGTCGCCGCGTTTCGAATACAGGATCTGCCCGGTTTCGTGATCCATGATCACGGCATACTCCGCCGGTGTGTCGATCACCTGCGCCCAACCTGGAAGCGCAGCTCCGATGCCGACAGCTGCCGCCAGAACGATCCCACGCCAAAACTTCACGATGTATGTCTCCCTAGTCCGGAACGGCCGCATACACACGCGGCCCCTCTTCCCGGATATCCGGGAAAAAGGGCCGGTTTGTGGTCAGCGTCAATGGGCAGGCTGCGGGCATTCTACTCCGCAGTGACCACCCGTCCGTCGCCCTTGCCTTCTGCATTGAGGCGGTCACGGAGATCTTGAGCGGACGCGCGGTCTGTCAGCGGCCCGACGCGGACGCGGAAGTAGTCCGAGCCGTTGACGCGGGCCGGAACGATTTCCACAGGCAGATCGGAGCGCAGGCCGCGGTAAAGCGCTTCCGCGTTGTCGCGATCCGAAAACGAGGCCAGCTGGACATAGTGAGAGCCCGATGCGGATGCGCTGATTTTGGTCGTTTGTGCGCCAACATCCCATTCGGCGGGCGGCTCCGGCCAGATCACGGCGGCGCGTGCTTTTACCGGCGCCGGGCCCCCTGCCAGTTCGTCGCCGCCAAGTAGTTCATCGGCGGGCGGGGTGCGAACGGCGGCTTCTCGCAGCAATGGCTTTGGTCCGGCGGCCGGCTTCGAAACCGGAGCAGGTGCCTGTCCAGCGACAACAAAGGTCAATTCAGCCCGCCCTGCCCCGGACATGCCGAGTTCCTGCGCGGCTTTGCGCGACACTTGCAGAACTGCGCCGTCTTCAAACGGTCCGCGGTCGTTCACGCGCAGGGTGACTTCCCTGCCCGTTTCCGGATTCCGGACTGTCACCACGCTGGGCAGCGGCAAGGACGGATGCGCCGCTGTCAGGGCGTTCTGGTCAAAGATTTCGCCGTTTGAGGTCGGCAGGCCGTCAAACTCGTCACCGTAAACGATCGCGAGCCCCGTTTCAGCGACGCTCGTCGCGATGACGGCGGCGGTCTGAACCGGCTTTGCAGCCACTACCGGCTGCAGCGCGACGGTCTCGACGACCGGCGCAGCGACCGCCGGTGCCAGCGGTTTCGGGCTTGTCCAAACGGATTGAGGTGCCGGACTCGCGGCAGGTGCCGCCTCCCCGGACCCCGGATAGCGGAAAGCAATGCGCTGGGTCGCCTTGTCCGGCACGAGCGGCGTGACAGCCGCCTTGGCGGGCGCCCCGGATTGGATGGCGTACACAATCGGCGCCCGCATGTCGGCGGACGCCGGCAGGACGGCGGCGGCGATGGCCAACACGGACGCGGCGACGATGAGTCGGCCCTTGGGCCAGGCGTGCGCAAACGGCATGAGCCGCAAATCTCCTCTTTCTGAGAAACCGGCTCCGCCTTGGGGGCTGAACCGGTGGCCTTCTGGCCGTTTCATTGATTGGTGTATCACGCAGGTGTCGCCACCCGGTCAAACCCGGAAGAAAGTCCAACAGCTTACCTTAACGCTCGATTCACCCTTTCGCCCGCCTTGGGGACTTGCGCGGCGCATCGCCTTCCCACAAACAGCGCACGCTGAGGAGGAGTGGCAGAGTGGTTGAATGCGGCGGTCTTGAAAACCGTTGAGCTCGAAAGGGCTCCGGGGGTTCGAATCCCTCCTCCTCCGCCACTGGCTGGCCAGTAATCTCAGAGTGTGCCGAGCGTCTGCACAAGCAGCCAAACACCAATAATCAAGAACAGCCCCGCTGCGACCCAACGCACGACTTTGAGCGGGACCCGTTCCAGAAGCGCGTTCCCGAGGAAGACGGCCGGCACATTCGCCAGCATCATCCCGAGCGTCGTGCCCATGGTCACCGCGACGACATCGTGAAAGCGGGCGCCGAGTGCCACGGTCGCGATCTGGGTCTTGTCGCCCATTTCCACGAGGAAGAAAGCAATCGTGGTCGCGAGGAAGGCGCCGAACCGGGCCGGCTTGGGCTGCGGGTCGTCGTCCAGCTTGTCGGGCACGAGCGTCCAGGCGGCCATGGCAATGAAGGAAGCCGCGATCGCCAGCCGGAACGCGGGTCCGTCCAGCAAGTTGGCAACCTGCGAGCCCACGAGGGCGGCCAGAAAATGGTTGGCCACCGTAGCGGCAAAGATCCCGGCGATGATGGCGAGCGGCTGCTTGAAGCGCGCGGCCAGTACAATCGCAAGCAGCTGCGTCTTGTCGCCGATTTCCGCAAGCGCGACGACGGCCAGTGAGGTGAAAAGAGCTTCCATGAATACACTCCGGGGGCCGGGCGGCGATGAGAACCAAACGACATCAACTCCACCGCCCGGCCCCGGGCGTGGAAGTGATGTCATTGGTCTCGCCCAAGCGGCTATCCGCTTCCATCGTACCACGGCCTCTCGGCCGAGCATGTTGACACGGTGGCTCGCCCTATCGGGCGACGGACTACTCCCCCGTGACGCGCCTGCCATACCCGCCGTTCTCGCTTGGGGCAATGGACGCGCCGCAATCACCGGCGCTCGGGCCTGCGCAAAAAAGTCAACGATTGCCGCGCCGCTCAACGTCTGGATGTTAACTCGAGCGTTACGATTAAAAGTTGTGCGAGGCCGAAACGGCCGATAATGATTGATCCGGAATCAGGTAATTTCCGTTGAGTTGGACGTCATTGCGCTCTTTAGTGAAGCAAGATGATGGGCACTCAGAACGGGCCTAGCCAGAAGGGCAAACATCGCGTGCCGGATCTAATGAAAAGCGCCGTGGAAACACCGCGCGCATATGTGTGGCTTACCGCCGGTCTGGCGACACCACCGGCATTGGTGTCGATCGGCGACGAACAGCCGAACACCGAAAATGCGTACCGGCTACCGCCCATTTATCCTGAGTGGCTGGGCGACCGGGCGCTGCTGTCCGAACATCCTGCAAGATTTTGCTATGTGGTTGGCGAGATGGCCCGCGGGATTGCGACACCGCGAATGGTGATCGAAGCCGTTCGCGCCGGGTGCATCGGCTTTTACGGCAGCGCCGGCTTGCCGCTGGACGAGATCCGCGCGGGCGTTCGTGAAATCAAAGAAGCGCTGGGGCCCGGCGATCATGCCTGGGGCGCAAACCTGATCCACTCGCCACAGGAGCCGGGACAGGAAGCGGCGGTCGTTGACCTGTTCCTCGCCGAAGGCGTTCGCCGCGTCTCGGCGTCGGCGTTCATGCGTCTGACGCCGGACGTGGTGCGCTATACGGCGCTCGGATTGTCCCGGCGCGCCGATGGCGGGATCGAGCGGCGCAATCACCTCTTCGCAAAGGTGTCGCGCGCTGAAGTCGCCGAACCGTTCATGGCGCCTGCGCCGGAGAAGATGCTGCGAGAGCTTGTCGAGGCCGGCAAGATCACGCAGGCGCAGGCCGACCTTGCCGCCTTGGTGCCGGTCGCGGCCGAGATCACCGCGGAATCCGATTCCGGCGGCCATACCGATAATCGCCCGGCGTCCGTCCTCTTCAGTTCGCTCAGCGCTGCGCGCGCGCGGGTTTGTGCGCGTCACGGATTTGACGAGACGGCGATCCGGATCGGACTGGCGGGCGGTATCGCGACTCCGGCGTCCGTTGCCGCGGCTTTCCAGATGGGCGCCGCGTACGTGCTGACGGGCTCGGTTAATCAAAGTGCGGTCGAATCCGGATTGTCGGAGGCCGGGCGCAAGCTGCTTGCGAAGGCCGGCCCGGCGGATGTGGCGATGGCGCCGGCGGCCGACATGTTCGAACAAGGCGTCGAGGTCCAGGTGTTGAAGCGTGGCACGCTGTTCGCGATGCGCGGGAAAAAGCTGCACGGGTTTTATCGCAGCGGCGCCAGCTATGAGAGCGTGTCTGCGGCCGACCGCAAATGGATTGACGATGTTCTCGGCGAACCCTTCGAGGCGGCCTGGTCTGCAACGCAAACCTACATCCGGCGCGTCAATCCGGCTGAAGCCAAGAAGGCCGAGTCTGACGGCAACAAGCGCCTCGCACTTGTTGCCCGGCGTTACCTGTTTCAGGGCGCGCAATGGGCGCGGGAGGGCGAGCCGGGGCGCACCGCCGACTATCAGATCTGGTGCGGACCCGCGATGGGCGCTTTCAACGAGTGGGTGGCAGGCACGCCGCTTGAGCCGGTCGAGAAGCGCACGGTGCGCCAGATCGCCTTGAACCTGCTCGAAGGCGCAGCACGCGTAACCCGCGCGGCCCAGCTCCGGTCCGCCGGTTTTGCCGTTCCGTCGCAGTATTTTTCCTACACACCCCGTCTATTTGAGTAACCGATGACCGAACGCCGTAACGCCTCATCCAAACGCGCCGCCGAACCGATTGCGATCGTCGGCATGGGGGCCATCTTTCCGGGACGCGGGGACACGACCGGCTTCTGGCGGGACATCTTCGAGGCGCGCGACCTGCTGAGCGATACGCCGCACACGCACTGGCTCATCGACGATTATTACGATGCCAATCCGCTGACGCCCGACAAGACCTATGGCCGGCGCGGCGGATTCCTGTCGCCCGTCGCGTTTGATCCGCTCGCGTTCGGCATTCCGCCGGCGCAGCTGCAAACAACGGACTCTGCGCAATTGCTCGCGCTCGTCGCCGCCAAGATGACACTCGACGATGCCGAGCGCGGCAGCGGCGGCAAGATCGACCGGTCGCGCACGAGCGTCATCCTGGGCGTGGCATCGGCCACCGAGCTCACCGCGCACATGGCAGGCCGGCTTCAACGCCCGGCCTGGGTGAATGGGCTGCGCCAATCCGGACTCGCCGAGAGCGATGTTCAGGCGATCGCCAAACGCATCGAGAACCACTACGCCGAGTGGAAGGAGAGTACGTTTCCCGGACTTCTCGGCAACGTGGTGGCCGGCCGGATTGCGAACCGGCTTGATCTCGGCGGCAGCAACTATGTGACGGATGCGGCCTGCGCCTCGAGCCTGTCGGCTTTGCACATTGCGATGCATGAGCTGCGCGCGGGCGACTCCGACATGGTGCTGACCGGCGGCGTGGACGCGCTGAACGACATCCTGATGTTCATGTGTTTCTCGAAGACGCCCGCCCTGTCGCCGACGGGCGACTGCCGTCCGTTCTCGAACAATTCGGATGGCACGATGCTCGGTGAAGGCATCGGCATGCTGGCGCTACGCCGGCTGGAGGATGCCGAGCGCGATGGCAACACGATCCATGCCTTGATCCGTGGCATTGGTGGCGGCTCGGACGGCAAGGGAACGGCCATCTACACCCCGCTCCCGTCCGGTCAGGCGCGCGCCTTGCGGCGGGCC
>JAIXVM010000229.1 GCA_027482995.1 Hyphomonadaceae bacterium
GACCAGCGCGTGACCATGCCCGCCATGCTTCTCGTCTGGTCGTTGGGACTGTCGCTCGGGCTTGCGGGTGGGTGGTTCCGGGATGGGTGGCTGATCGCGAAGCTCGTATTCGTCGTCGTCTTATCGGGAGTTCACGGGGCGCAGTCCGGCAGGCTGCGGCGGATCGCGGGCGGCCTGTCCTTCGCGCATTCGGCCCGCCTGACCCTGCCACTGGTGTTGATTTCGGTCACCGCGATCGCGATCCTCGTCGTGGTTAAGCCGAGCTAATCGAGGCTGCCGCGGATCAATGCAGGCCGGGGATCGTGAAGACACCATTGCTCAGGTGGTCTTTCCCGTGACAAAGCGCGTCATCGGTGCATTCTTCTCTCCGCCGATCGCCGCCGTTCCTACGACCCCTCATTCCCATTCAATCGTACCAGGCGGTTTCGATGTGATGTCGTAGACGACGCGGTTGACGCCCTTCACCTCGTTGATGATCCGGGTGGCCACCCGTCCGAGGAAGGCGTGGTCGTAGGGGTAATAGTCGGCCGTCATGCCATCGACACTCGTTACGGCGCGCAAAGCGAGGACTGCTTCATAGGTGCGCACATCCCCCATCACACCAACGGTGTTGACCGGCAACAGCACGCTGAACGCCTGCCAGATCTTGTCGTACAGACCGGCCTTCTTGATCTCCTCGATGTAGATGGCGTCGGCCTTGCGCAGCGTGTCCGCCTTCTCGCGCGTGATCGCTCCGGGAATGCGAATCGCGAGGCCCGGCCCCGGGAACGGGTGCCGGCCGACGAAGGCCTCCGGCAATCCCAGCTCTCGTCCCAGTGCGCGTACTTCGTCCTTGAACAGTTCGCGCAGCGGCTCGACCAGCTTCATCTTCATGCGTGCTGGCAGGCCACCGACATTGTGGTGGCTCTTGATCGTCATGCTCGGCCCGCCGCTGACCGAAACGCTTTCGATCACGTCCGGATAGAGCGTGCCCTGCGCCAGGAAATCCGCCCCGCCGATCTTCTTCGCTTCCTCATCGAACACGTCGATGAACAGACCGCCGATGATCTTGCGCTTCTGCTCCGGGTCGGAGACCCCGGCGAGATTGCCTAGAAACAGCTCGGACGCGTCCACATGCACAAGCGGAATGTTGTAGTGCTCGCGGAACAGGCCAACGACCTGTTCGCTTTCGCCGGCGCGCATCAGTCCGTGATCGACGTACACGCAAGTCAGCTGGTCGCCGATGGCTTCGTGGATCAGCACCGCTGCCACTGAGGAATCAACACCGCCGGACAGCCCGCAGATCACCCGGCCCTTGCCGACCTGCGCGCGGATCTTCGCAATGGCCTCGGCCTTGTACGCGGCCATCGTCCAGTCGCCGGTAAAGCCCGCGACACCGTGTATGAAATTACGCAGCAGCTTGGCGCCGTTCGTCGTGTGCACGACTTCAGGATGGAACTGGGTGCCGTAGAAGCGCCGCGCGGTATCCGCGATCACCGCATAGGGCGCGCCCGGAGACTTCGCGATCACGCTGAAGCCCGGCGCCATCTCGGCGACGTGGTCACCGTGGCTCATCCAGACCTGTTCGTCTTCGCCCTCAAACAGGCCGTCAAGGAAGGGATCGCTCTTCACCGGCTCGATAAAGGCCCGGCCGAACTCTCGGCTCGTGCCGCCTTCGATCCGGCCGCCGAGCTGGTGCATCATGACCTGCTGGCCGTAGCAGATGCCGAGGACCGGAATGCCGGCCTCGAAGATCGCCTTGTCCGCCATCGGGGCATCGTCCCAGTATACGCTGGAAGGCCCACCGGAGAGGATGATCGCCTGCGGGCCATAGGCTTTCAGGAACGCCGCATCGACCTTGTTGAACGGATGGATCTCGCAATAGACGCTGCTCTCGCGCAGGCGCCTTGCAATCAGCTGCGTGACCTGGCTGCCGAAGTCGACGATCAGGGCGCGTTGGTGTCTTTGGTCTGTCATGGCGCCGCTTAGCGGACGGGGGCAGATTCGTCCAGATGGCCCCGGCGCGGTCAGGTGTGAGGCCAGCCTTTGGTCTGCCGGGCCCGGCTGCGGCTGTCGACGACCAGCTCAACCGGCCTCTGGACCGTCACTTTCGCCATGACCGGCTGGCGGACCGGCTTCGGCGCCGGCTTGGGACGCTCAGGTTTGACACGCGGCGCGGCCTTTGGCTGGGCAGCGGGCTCCAGATGCGCACCGTGCCCGGAATAAAGCGAGATCAGCTCGAGCAGCTTCTCAGGCGCGATCCCTATCGCCGGCATCGACTGGGTGCCGCCTGCGACGGCGCGCGAAAACTTGCCGTACAGCGTATCGCGGCGGGCGACCTCGGAGAACGTGATGAGCTTGGCCGCCGCGATGAAGTTTGAGCGATAAACCCGGGCGCCGAAGTCGGACACCTCGCTCCAGGCAAAACGCTTATGAACCCAGTAGTTGCGGTACTCCAGCCCGTTCACGGTGAGCACGATACGGTTGACCGCGCCCGTACCTGTGAGGGCAAGAAAGGCTGCGGGCACAAGGCCCACCGGCGCTCCGCCCGCGAGGCTGACCAGCGCCAGAAGCGCGGCCCCCGTGTACCAGCGCCCGGATGTCGGCGTGATCACGGCACCATTGGCGTCAATCTTGATGGCCATGCTCGCTCCCCGGTCTTTGCCGAACACCATGACAGGTTCCGGCTAAGGTCCGTGAAAGCCATCCGGTCGAATCTTGGCCGCGATGCTTAAGGCTTGTGAACCATAAGCGCGAAGAAGAACCCGTCCGTGCCTGCCCGGCGCGGCGTCAGGCGGACGCTGCCGGAGGGCCCGCGAAACCGGCGCACGATGTCTGCGCCGTGCGGCGTCAGCGCGCCGGACGCGATTGCAGCCTCGGCGGCGTCCTGCTCCACGAAGTGCGGCGCAGCGGCGAGGAACTCGGCCACCCGGTCCTCGTCTTCCTCGATCAGGAAGCTGCACGTCGCATAGAGCAGCCGGCCACCCGGCTTCACGTAGGTTGACGCGGCCTGCAGGATTTCCCGCTGGTCCTGCATCCGTTTCTGCAGCTGGGCCGGTTTCACACGCCACTTGGAGTCCGGACGCCGCCGCCACGTACCCGTCCCCGTGCACGGGGCATCGACGAAGACGAGATCCATCTGCCCCACGAGCGGCTCGAGCGCATTGCCCTCACTCGGATGCACCAGTTGCACATTGTGCGCCCCGGAGCGCTTCAGGCGCGGGATCAGCGCCGAGAGCCTTTTGCCATCGATGTCGTAGGCGTGGATCTGGCCTTGGCCCTGCATCTGCGCCGCCAGCGCGAGCGTCTTGCCGCCGCCTCCCGCGCAATAGTCCATCACCTGCTCGTCGGGCCTCGCATTGGCCGCGGCCGCAGCGATCTGGCTGCCGGCATCCTGCACCTCCACCCAGCCCTTCGAGAAAGCCGGGATCCCTTCGATGCTGTCCTCGCGTTCGGTCGGGTCGCGCGCCGGGATGTGGTAGGCGTTCTTCAGCAGGCGCGAGGGCTCCGCCTTCACGGACTTGAGCGGCAGCGCGGCTTTCTCGGCATCGGATTTCAGCGTGTTGACCCGCAGGTCCACGTCCGCGCGCACGGCCATCATCTGCGCTTCGATCACCGC
>JAIXVM010000218.1 GCA_027482995.1 Hyphomonadaceae bacterium
CTCGGCCTCCTGCAGGATGTCCCTGGCCGCTTCCACGGAGACCGGACGAGGCAGCCGCGGCGCCCGGCGCGGGCCCTGCAGGTAGCCGATCTCGGCATTCTCGAGACCATGTGCGCGGCTCATCCAGCGGTACAGCGCCTTGATCGAGGAGAGAAGCCGCGCGATCGAGGCGTCCGACAGCCCGTCGCGCCGCCGCGCCGCCAGATAGGCGCGGATGTCGCGCGCCTTGAGGCTCGTCAGCGCGCGCAGGGTCGGCTCCTCGCCAAGGTGCATGCGCATGAAGCCGAAGAAGGCCGCAAGGTCCGAGCCATAGGCCTCGACGGTCTTGGCCGCCATGCGGCGCTCGTTGGCGAGATGCGACAGGAAGGCGGGCAGAACGTCCATGCCCGGTTTGTCGCCGGTTTCCCTTAAGACGCCGTTTCCGGCTCAGAACTCGGTGCCTTCCCAGTCGACGACCCAGTCCTCCTGGTCTTCGTCGAGAACGGTATCCTCCGACACCGTCCGCCCAAGGACGGAATGGCCTTCAGTGTGGACGCGCGTGCGGTCACCGCAGACCAGGTGATGCCAGTCCGGCAGGTCCTTGCCCTCGTTGACCAGCCGGTAGGCGCAGCTGCTTGGCATCCAGCGGATCTCTTCGATGCCGGCAGGTGTAAGCTTCACGCAGTCGGGCACATGGAGCTTGCGGTCGGCATAGTTCGAGCATTGGCACGTGGCGGCATCGAGCAGACGGCAGTGCAGCCGCGTATAGGCGATCTCGCCCGTGTCCTCGTCCTCGAGTTTCAGCAGGCAGCACTTCGCGCAGCCATCACACAGCGACTCCCATTCGGCCGCATCCATCTGGTCGAGCCGCTTGGTTTTCCAGAAGGGCAGGTCGGTCATGAAAGCCTTGCCGCCCATTCCGGTGTCTTGTCGATCAGTCCCTTGGCAAACCAGCAGGTCGCCGACACCGTTTCGCCGCCGGCAATCACGTCGGCCATGACCTGCGCCACCAGTTTCTTGCCCAGCCCCTGTCCGCCGAGTGCATCAGGCACGATCGTGTGCGTGATCAGACGGTGCGCAGGCTTCGGGCGTTCATAGGTGAGATAGGCTTCGACGCCGCCGATCACGATGCTGTAGCGCTGGCGCGCCGCGTCATGCGCAATCTCGTGCGTCATGCCAGCACGTCCTGCCACTCGGCATGCTTCTCGATCTGCGCCTTTGCGAAGGGGCAGAGCGGAATGATCTTGATACCCGCCACGCGCGCATCCTCCACCGCGCGCTTCACCAGCGCCTGGCCCGCGCCCTTGCCGCGCAGCGCGTCCGGCACGCTCGTATGGTCGATGATCAGGCGCGTCGCGCCGGCCTTCGAATACGTCATTTCGGCCGTGTGGCCCTCAATCGTGGTGAGGTAGCGCCCGCCGGTCGGGCCGTCCTCGCGAATGACGGTGATCTCGCTCATGGCGCGCTCCCAAGTTGCCGCTTTGCCCGAAAGTGGCGCCGCGGAGGCGAAAGCGCAATGGCCCCGCCGCGATCTCTCGCAACGGGGCCATGTCTGCTAAAATCCTCAGCCCGCTGGTGGCAGCTGGATGCCTAGTCCTTGAGCGCGTCCTTCGCATCGCCGACGGCCTTGCGGACTTCGCCTTCGGCCTTCTTGAGCTTGCCTTCAGCTTCCAGCTTCTTGTCGCCGGTCAGCTTGCCCGCAGTTTCCTTGATCTGGCCTTCGGCCGTCTTGGCCGCGCCTTTGAGGTGTTCCTTGTCCATGGCAGTTTCCTTTCAACAGACCGCAGAGGGTGCGGTCTTTCAGTCAACGCAGGGACGCGAAACCGGTTCCGGAACGCGCGCCCTACACAAAGGGTGGGGTGCGGGGTAGGGCAGGACAATGGCACGCTTGCTTACCTTTCCCCGAATTAACTGGAGCCCGGACGGCGCTCCGGTCGCCGAAGCGCATGACGATGTGTACTTCTCCGCGCAGGACGGCCTCGCCGAGAGCCGTGCGGTTTTCCTGAAAGGCTGCGGCCTGCCAGAGGCCTGGGCGGGGCGGGCGCAGTTCACTGTGGCCGAAACCGGTTTTGGCACGGGCCTCAACTTCCTCGCGCTCTGGCAACTGTGGTCGGCGCACCGGCCGTCACCGGAGGCACAACTGACCTTTGTCAGCTTCGAGGGCTTTCCGCTGCAGGCGGACGATGCCCGCCGCGCGCTCGCGGCCTGGCCGGAGCTTGCCGCCGAGGCGGACGCGCTGCTCGCCCACTGGCCGGGCCCGGTACGGGGTGTGCGGAATATCCACTTTGCCGGCTCAGGCGTGCGGCTCGTCCTGCATCTCGGCGATATCCGGGACACGCTTCCGCAAAGCGCGTTTCGTGCCGATGCCTGGTTCCTCGATGGCTTCAGTCCCGCCAAGAACGAAGACATGTGGGGCGCCTGGATTTATCCGCAGATCGCGGCGCGGTCCGCGCCCGGCGCGAGGCTCGGCACGTTCACGGTTGCGGGCGCCGTTCGCCGCGGCCTCACCGAGGCGGGCTTCAGCGTCGCCAAGGCCGAAGGGCATGGGCGCAAGCGCGAGCGCCTCGAAGCGCGCCTTGAGGCGCCGCCTCCGCCCGCGCCCGATCCTTTCGGCCTGCGAAG
>JAIXVM010000167.1 GCA_027482995.1 Hyphomonadaceae bacterium
TGAAGGAGACCGAAGGCCTTGCGCTGGACGCTGAGTTTACCGGCCGTGCCTTCCCGATCGAGGAGCCCCGCTTCACCCGCCGCATCGGTCCGCGCATGATGATGGACTTGACGCGGATGACGCAGAATGGTCGCTGGTCGGGTTCGCTCAAGATGGACGGCGCCGAAATCAAGATCGACCCGGCAAGCTGGACCGGCACGCGCGATCGCAGCTGGGGCGTTCGGCCCATCGGCGCGCCGGATCCGCAGCCGATGATCCCCGCCATGCCGCCGCAATTCTACTGGATCTGGACGCCGACGAACTTCCCGAACCTGTCGATGTTCTTCCACGTCAATGAAGACGGGGCAGGCGAGGCATGGAACCAGCGCGCGGTTCTGGTTCCGGATGGCACGGCGCAGGGGCAGGGCATCCACCTGCACAATCCCGTGATGGATGTGCGCTTCGCAAAAGGCACGCGCCGGATGGCGACTGCCACGCTGTCCGTGACTGATCCATCAGGCCGTCCGCATACGGTGGACTTCACGCCGATGGGTACGTTCCTGATGAAAGGGATTGGCTATGGCCACCCGGTCTGGCGGCACGGCGCCTTCCACGGCGACCAGCTGAAGATGCAGCGCGAGGACTTCGCGCCGGCCAAGACACCTTGGGCGTCGCCGGAAAACCTGCACATCCAGGAGATCGTGAAAGCCGTGCACAAGGGACCGGACGGTTCCGGGTCCGAAGGCATCGGCACCTTCGAGCAGCTGTTCATCGGCCCGCACGCGCCGTCCGGCTTCAAGGACATTCTCGACAGCGCCGCCTGAGCCTGCACGCCGCACACTGATCAGCCCGGTCTCGCCCATCGGCGCGGCGTGGCGCTCCGCATGAGCGCGGCGCGAAGGCTGTCACCGGCCGGGCCGGGTGTCATCAAGGCCAGCTTGCGCGCAGCTGTCTCGATGTCGAACCGGTAACTGATGACCGGTCCTTCCCGGTGCACGGACAGGCCGCCCAGGCAGCGGAACAGGTGTTGCGCCGCGCGGTTCTCGGCCAGCGTGTCGGCTGTCAGAGCCCGGATGCGTGCGTCGCGAGCATCGGCAATCACGGCGGTCAGCAGCAGCCGCGCAACCCCTTTGCCATGCCAGTCATCGAGTACAGCCAGCGCGAGATCGGCCTCCTTGCTGCCGCTGCGCCGGATGGCGTGCACCACGCCGATGGCCGGCTGTCCCGGTGCTTCGAGGTCGATGGCGCCCCAGGCCACGTGATCAGACCCATCGGCGTCGCAGAGGCGCTCAATGACGTCGTCCGGCATCGTCCGCGCGCCGGTGAAGAAGCGCAGATAGCGCGAATGGTCCGACAGGGCCGCGATTCCGGCGCGTAGCCGGGCATTGTCCTCGCGGCGAACCGGCCGCAGGCAAACCGTCTCGCCGCTGTCCAGCTGGACTATGACGCTTCGATCCTTCATGCCGCTTATTGTGCAGTGCAACATGGCTGCAATGGGGCAAGCCCGCCGCATGGCCGGAATGTAATTCTGCAGTGGTTTTAGCGTGCCTTTCCGGCGCTGAACGGGTATGGAGCCCGCATGCTCGAAATCCGCAATCTCGACTACCGCGTTGAAGCGCGCCCGCTGTTTGAATCGGCGTCGGCGCGCATTGCGGCTGGCTGGAAGGTCGGCTTGGTCGGCCGCAACGGGACGGGCAAGTCCACTTTGCTGCGCCTCATCCGCGAGGAGATCGCCGCACCCGGAAAGGACAGCCCGATCCGCCTGCAGAACGGCGCCCGTCTCGGCTGGGTCGCGCAGGAGGTTGCGCCGTCGGACCAGACAATTCTTGAAGTCGTGCTCGAAGCCGACGCTGAGCGTCATGCGCTGATGACCGAGTCCGAAACGGCGACGGACCCGGACCGGATCGGCGAAATCCATGCGCGCCTGCTGGACATCGATGCCTGGTCGGCCGAGGCCCGTGCATCCGAAGTGCTGATGGGCCTTGGTTTCAAGCACGCCGATCTCTCGCGCGCGACGCGCGAGTTCTCGGGTGGCTGGCGGATGCGCGCAGCCATCGCCGGGGCGCTGTTCGCCCAGCCGGACCTGCTCCTGCTGGACGAACCGTCGAACTATCTGGACCTCGAAGGCGCGGCCTGGCTGGAAGGCTACCTGCGCCGCTATCCCAATACCGTGCTGATTGTCAGCCACGACCGCGAATTGCTGAACCGCAGCGTCACGCACACGTTGGCGCTGGAGCATCGCAAGCTGTCGATCACGCCGGGCGGCTATGATGACTGGCTGCGCCTGCGGGCGGCGAAACTGGCGCAGCTTGAAAGTCAGCGTACGAAGCAAGCCGCGGAGCGTGCCCACCTTCAGGCCTTCGTGGACCGGTTCCGGGCCAAGGCCTCCAAGGCGCGCCAGGCCCAGAGCCGCGTGAAGATGCTCGAAAAGATGCAGGACGTCTCGATCCCGATTGCCGAGCGCACGACGCCGTTCCTGTTCCCGGCGCCGGAATCAAAACTCTCGCCGCCGCTGCTCGAGATCAAGGGCGCAGAGCTCGGGTACGGGCCGAACGCACGCATCCTGAACAACGTGGATATCCGTCTGGACCCGGATGACCGGATCGCGATCGTTGGCACGAACGGGCAGGGCAAGACGACCCTGGTGAAGTCGATTGCCGAGCGCCTGCCGCTGATGAGCGGCAAGCGGCTGGCGCCGAAAGCCGTCCGTATCGGATATTTCTCGCAGGACCAGCTGGATGAGCTGACCGCCGGCGACACATTGCTCGAACACGTGATGCGCGCGCTGCCGCAAGGCACGCCGCCGGCCAAGCAGCGCTCGGTCGCCGCGCAGATGGGATTCAGTCACGAGAAGGTCGAGACGAAAGTCGAAGCGCTGTCGGGCGGCGAAAAGGTGCGCCTGATCCTCGGTCTGATCGCGCTGGAGAAGCCGCACATCCTGATCCTCGACGAGCCGACCTCGCACCTTGATATCGACAGCCGCGAGGCGCTGATCTACGCGATCAACGATTTTCCCGGCGCCGTTCTGCTCATCACCCACGATGTTTACCTCGCCGAGGCAACCGCCGATGCGCTCTGGCTCGTGAAGGACGGCAAGGTCTCCGCTTATGACGGCGACCTGAATGACTATCGCACGCTGGTGCTCAGCACAGACCGCGAGAAAACCTCAACTTCTAAAACTTCGTCTGCGGATGAAACCGGCGACA
>JAIXVM010000189.1 GCA_027482995.1 Hyphomonadaceae bacterium
GAATAATGTCTGCTCGGCGGTCGAATACTTCCGCAAGATGGGCGGCAATGTCGGCGTTGCCGGCATGGTCATCAACCGCGATGACGGCACCGGCGAAGCCGCTGCCTTCGCCAGCGCGGTCGGCATTCCGGTCCTCGCAACCATCCCGGCCAACGATGACATCCGCCGCAAGTCGGCCAACTACCAGATCGTCGGCACCGAAGCTTCCGAATGGGGCGCACTGTTCTCTGAGCTCGCCGCCAACATCCACGGCTCGGTCCCGAACCGTCCGAATCCTCTGACGTCGGACGGTCTTCTCGGCCTCTTCTCGTCGAAGGATACCGGCGGCGACATCGTGCTGGAACCGGCCACCGTTGCCGACATGTGCGGCGTGGCCGAGGCCGAAAAACGCACCCTCGAAGTCGTCTACGAGGCCATCTGAACCCATGGCTTCCAAGCGCACCCTCCTTGAAAACCGCGAACGCCCGGCGAAGCCGGTCGTCGTGCCGATGACCGCGAAGGCGGACAAGGCGCCGGTGGCCGAGGCGTCCGGCTGCCATGGCGGCAAGGACGAAATGCTCAAAGCCGCGAAAGCCGCCGGCAAGAGCGAAGTGCTTGATCAGTACGCGAAGGATTATCCGCAAGGCCCGCACGACCAGCCGCAAAGCATGTGTCCGGCCTTTGGCTCGCTGCGCGTCGGCCTGCGCATGCGGCGCACGGCGACGATCCTCTCGGGCTCGGCCTGCTGCGTGTATGGTCTGACCTTCACGTCCCACTTCTACGGTGCCAAGCGTTCGGTCGGCTATGTCCCGTTCAATTCCGAGACGCTCGTCACCGGCAAGCTGTTCGAGGACATCAAGGAAGCGGTCGAGAACACCGCCGATCCGGCTCTCTACGACACGATCGTCATCACCAATCTCTGCGTGCCTACCGCGTCCGGCGTGCCGCTCCGTCTGCTCCCGGATGAAATCAACGGCGTCCGGATCATCGGCATCGACGTGCCCGGTTTCGGCATCCCGACCCATGCCGAGGCGACAGACGTGCTGGCCGGTGCGATGCTCGCCTATGCCCGCAAGGAAGCCCTCTCGGGCCCCGTCCAACGCGCGGCGAACGACACCGCCCAGCTGCCGAAAGTCACGCTGCTCGGCGAGATGTTCCCGGCCGACCCCGTCATCATCGGCCGCATGCTCGAGCCGCTAGGCCTCGCCGCCGGCGCCGTCGTGCCGACGCGCGAGTGGCGCGAGCTCTACACCGCCCTTGACGGCGCGGTCGTCGCCGCAGTCCACCCGTTCTACACCGCCTCGATCCGCGAGTTCGAAGCCGCGGGCCGCCCGATTGTCGGCTCCGCGCCTGTGGGCCTTGATGGGACTGACGCCTGGCTGAAAGCCATCGGCGACGCCGCCAACGTGCCCGCCGCAAAGATCGATGCGGCCCGCAACATGTTCAGCCGCGCCATTGCCGGCGCGCTCGCCTCGAAGCCCATCCGCGGACGGATCACACTGTCCGGCTATGAAGGCTCCGAGCTGCTGGTCGCCCGCCTGCTCGTCGAAAGCGGCGCGGACCTGCGCTATGTCGGCACCGCCCTGCCGCGCACCCGCTGGTCGGATCCCGACCGCGAGTGGCTCGAATCCAAAGGCATCCATGTCCAGTTCCGCGCCTCGCTGGAGCAGGACATCGCCGCGATGCACGAGTTCAAGCCGGACCTTGCGATCGGCACGACGCCGGTTGTCCAGGCCGCCAAGGAAATCGCGACCCCCGGCCTCTATTTCACGAACCTGATCTCCGCGCGTCCCCTGATGGGCCCCGCCGGCGCCGGTTCGCTCGCCGACGTGATCAATGCTGCCATCGCTGGCAAGGACCGTTTCGACGTGATGAAGGGCTTCTTCGAAGGCGTCGGCACGGGGGACACCGCCGGTGTCTGGGAAGGCCAGCCCGCCATCAACAAGGAATTCCGCGAACACCAGCGCCGCAAGCTCGCCGCCAAGGCCAAGGCCGCTGCCAACCTGGAGGCACCCACAGGATGCTGATCCAGGATCATGACCGGGCAGGGGGTTATTGGGGCGCGGTATACGTGTTCACCGCCATCAAAGGCCTGCAAGTTGTCATCGACGGCCCCGTCGGCTGCGAGAACCTGCCTGTCACCTCCGTTCTTCATTACACGGACGCTCTGCCGCCGCATGAGTTGCCGATCGTGGTCACCGGTCTCGGCGAAGAAGAACTCGGCCAGCATGGCACTGAGGCTGCGATGAAACGCGCCCGCGCCGTGCTTGACCCTGAGCTTCCCGCCGTCGTCGTGACCGGTTCCATCGCCGAGATGATCGGCGGCGGCGTTACGCCGGAAGGCTCGAACATCCAGCGTTTCCTCCCGCGCACGATCGACGAAGACCAGTGGCAAACGGCGGACCGCGCCATGCTCTGGCTCTGGACGGAATTTGGCCAGACCAAGGGCCGCAATCCGAAGCCCGCGAAGAAGATCGAAGGCGCGAAGCCCAAGGTCAACATCATCGGCCCGGCCTATGGCATGTTCAACGGCCCCTCCGATCTCGCCGAAATCCGCCGCCTGATCGAAGGCATCGGCGCCGAGATCAACCTCGCTTTCCCGCTCGGCAGCCATGTCGCGGATGTCCGTAAGCTGATCGATGCCGACGTGAACGTCTGCATGTACCGCGAGTATGGCCGCAATCTCTGCGAAGCCCTCGGCCAGCCCTATCTCCAGGCCCCGATCGGCCTGCACTCGACCACCAAGTTCCTGCGCGCCCTCGGCGAACTGACGGGGCTCGACCCCGAGCCCTTCATCGAAGCCGAAAAGCACTCGACCCTGAAGCCCCTCTGGGATCTGTGGCGCTCGGTGACGCAGGACTTCTTCGCCACCGCCAGCTTCGGCATCGTCGCCAACGAGACGCATGCCCGCGGCCTGCGCAATTTCCTCGAGAACGATCTCGGCATCCCGTGCAATTTTGCCGTCACCCGCGTCGCCGGCAAGAAAACCGACAACGACGCCGTGCGCGACATGATCAAGACGAACGCGCCCTTCGTGCTGTTCGGCAGTTTCAACGAGCGCATGTACATGCAGGAAACCGGCGCCCGTTCCGTCTGGATTCCGGCCTCGTTCCCCGGCGCCATCATCCGCCGCCACACCGGCACGCCCTTCATGGGCTATTCCGGCGCCACCTATGTCGTGCAGGAATACTGCAACGCCCTGTTCGATGCCCTGTTCCATATCCTGCCGCTCGCGGCGACGATGGACAAGGCCGAGGCCACGCCCGCCCGCGTGGGCGCCCAGATCACCTGGGACGCCGCCGCGAATGACGAGCTGGAAGCCTACATTGCCAAACATTCCGTCCTGACACGGATTTCTGCCGCCAAGCGCCTGCGTGATCACGCCGAGCTGCTCGCGGGCCAGGAAGGAACAGGACGGGTTACGGTCGAAACAGTCCGGCGCAGCCGGGCTGAACTGGAAAACGCCAGGGCGGCCTGATCCCATAAGGGGCAGGGGCGGTCTGGAAAACGAGTTACGAGGAGGAAGACTATGGCTTTAGTCAAGATGGATACATCGAGCGACCTGAGAGACCGGGATCGCCAGGCGATGATCGCGTATGAAGCGCTGATCTATCCCGTCTTCCTTGTTGTTGCGATGCTGGGCCGGCTCCTGCCGCGCTCCGGTTCGAAGGCACGGGTCCGCCCGTCCGCCTTCGCCGAAGCGGCAGACCGTACCCAAAGCGTCGTCCCCTGGTTCTTCGTCCACAGATGAGATCATCATGATCCTCAGTGTACGAATAACACAAGCTTTTGGCGGAGCGGGAAACCGTGACGTCAATTGGATCACACTAGGGCGCTGGTGTGGTCGCAGACCTAGGCCCGAACGGAGAAAATCATATGGCCGATAATGCAAATGAAAGGACTGGGTCGCTGACAGGATTGACAGCGTCCGAAGCCCAAGAGTTCCACAAGCTTTTCATTGTGAGCTTCATTCTCTTCACTCTGATCGCCGTTGGCGCTCACTTCCTCGTCTGGTCCTGGAGGCCCTGGATTCCAGGCCCGAACGGCTACGCGATGATTCAAGACACAATGAGTCTCGCGAGCGCGCTCGTGAGCCTCAAGGCATAGAGGAGAACTGACCTATGTGGAGAATTTGGCTTCTATTTGATCCGCGGCGCGTTCTGGTGGCCCTCTCGGCTTTCCTGTTCGTGCTGGCAATTCTGATCCATTTCATCCTGCTCAGCTCACCCCGCTTCAACTGGCTCGGCACCACGCCGGCCCCTGTTGCGGAGCTGACGATTGAAACGGTTCAGAACGCCTGAACCAATGACGGATGGCGGGTGGGCATTGCCCTCCCGCCACCTGTCTCCTGCAAGAATAAGACTTTAGCGGCGCTGTGATACCGGATGTCCCGGACGCGCGCCAAAGCAAGGAGCCGCGGCGATGGCGCTACTCAATTTTGAAAGAAAATACAGGATTCGAGGTGGTACGCTCGTCGGCGGTGACCTGTTCGATTTCTGGGTCGGACCGTTCTATGTCGGCTTCTTCGGCATCACGGCAATCTTCTTCGCGTTCCTCGGAACCGCGCTCATTTTCCTGGGCGCGTCGATGGAAGGCACATGGAATCCCTGGCTGATCAGCATTGATCCGCCCCCGATCGAATACGGGCTGCAACTCGCGCCGATGGCCGAAGGCGGCATCTGGCAGATCGTCACGGTCTGCGCGATCGGTGCCTTCGGCTCCTGGGCGCTCCGGGAGGTCGAGATCTCCCGCAAGCTCGGCATGGGACTGCACGTCCCGATCGCCTTCAGCGTGGCGGTCCTCGCCTACGTCACCCTCGTCGTCATCCGCCCCTTCCTGATGGGCGCCTGGGGACATGGGTTCCCGTACGGGATCATGAGCCACCTCGAGTGGGTGTCGAACACCGGCTACAAATACGGCAACTTCCACTACAACCCGGCCCACATGGTCGCGATCACGTTCTTCTTCACGACGACGCTCGCGCTCTCCATGCACGGCGGCCTGGTGCTCTCGGCCGTCAACCCTGGCCGCGGCAACACGGTCAAGACACCGGAACACGAGAACGCCTTCTTCCGCGATTTCATCGGCTACTCCATCGGCACGCTCGGCATCCACCGGCTCGGCCTCTTCCTCGCCCTCTCGGCCGGGATCTGGAGCGCCATCTGTATCGTCATCTCTGGCCCGCTCTATGAGGGCTCGTGGGTCGACTGGTGGAATGGCTGGAAAAATCTCGCGATCTGGCGCGTGTAGGAGGACCCACATATGGCTGACTATCAGAATATCTTCACCCAGGTTCAGGTCCGCGGCCACACGGACTACGGCATCCCCCAACAGGGCGGCAGTGAACCGCGCTACAAGCTCACCACAACCAGCTACCTGGCCGGCAAGATCGGGGACGCCCAACTCGGGCCCCTCTATCTCGGTTGGTCAGGTGTCGCCTCGCTGATCTGCGGCTTCATCGCCATCGAGATCATCGGTCTCAACATGTGGGCCAGCGTCGGCTGGGATCCCATCAAGTTCTTCGGCCAGTTGCCCTGGCTGTCGCTGGATGCTCCGTTGCCGGAGCATGGCCTGAAAATCTTCATGCCGCTGAATGAAGGCGGATGGTGGCTGATGGCCGGCATGTTCCTGACCGCGTCCATCCTTCTCTGGTGGGTGCGCTCCTACCGCCGGGCCGTGACGCTCGGCATGGGCACGCACGTCTCTTGGGCCTTTGCCGCCGCGATCTGGCTCTATCTCGTTCTCGGGCTCATCCGTCCCGTGATGATGGGCACGTGGAGTGAGGCGGTGCCGTTCGGCATCTTCTCGCACCTCGACTGGACGAACAATCTCTCGCTCGTCTACGGCAACTTCTTCTACAACCCCTTCCACATGCTCTCGATTGTCTTCCTTTACGGGTCGGCCCTCCTGTTCGCCATGCATGGCGCCACGATCCTCGCGGTCGGCCGTTATGGCGGCGAGCGTGAGATCGAGCAGATCACCGACCGGGGCACGGCGTCCGAACGGGCCGCTCTCTTCTGGCGCTGGACGATGGGCTTCAACGCCTCGATGGAATCCATCCACCGTTGGGCCTGGTGGTTCGCCATCCTCTGCCCGATCACCGGCGGTATCGGTGTGCTTCTCACCGGTACGGTTGTGGACAACTGGTTCCTCTGGGGCGCAGATAACGGCTTCGCTAGGTTCTAGTCTCTAGAACAGAAACTTGACGACCGCCTCAAGGCCGGGGCCGGATTATCCGGGCTCGGCCTTTTCCTTGTGGGGGCAGGCGGCAGTTGTGCCTACAAAATCGGCGCCCCGAAAAACAAAATCCTGAGCCGCATCAGAGCTTTACAAAATACTTCCCCGAAGCTTGCGCACCCCCTCCGCACGCGGAGGTATATTTCGCGCATGCCGACGCTCAGCGCCCTTCGCAGCAGCCCCCACTTTGCGCCCCTGTTTGCGCATGTGTTCGTGCTGTGCTGGCCGATCCTCGTCTGGCAGATCAACCGCCTGTTCAGCTGGTCGCGCCGCGAGGGCTACCCGAACATCCTCTACAGCGTCAGCCGCTGGGGCTTCATCACCATTGTCTATCTCGGCGACCGGCAAGACCCGGACGCCTACAAACCGCTCCCGCGCATCTTCCGTCCTCTGACGGACGCGAGCTATGCCAGCGACCTGCCCGCAAACCTTGCCACAAGCGAAAGTCTCACGGCCGTCCCACCCCTCTCCCGCGCAGCGGGGGAGGTGGCCCCAAAGGGGCCGGAGGGGGCTCTGCCCTCAATTCTCGACTCAACCTAGCTCTTCCGGTCATCCCGTCTTTAGCCGGGATGACAGGGACTGAAACTCGCAAAACAAACCCGGCCAGCCTCCGCTGCGTCCGGCTCTTCGTGCTGCGCCTAGCGCTTTGCGGCCACCAGCCGCCAGGCAGACCCGAGGCACGCCACATGTGTCAGCAGGCTGACGATCAGCACGCCGCCAATCACCGGATGCGGCAGTCCCGCAATTGCACTGCGCACCGCGGCCATCAGCAGAGCGCCCGATACAAGGAACCAGAAGAGCGGCCAGGCCCAGGGCTTCTGCCCGGCGCGGGCGAGCAGGAAGGCCAGCCCCAGGAACTCGGCGGCAACGCCCGCGATCACCAGATCGAACATCCACGGCGCCAGCATCATGGCATTTCCCCCGCCGCTCAGCCGAACGGTCCGTTGAGCTCAACCACCTTGTAGTTGAGATAGGCCGCGAACGAGACCCAGGCGAGGTATGGCACCATCAGCAGGCTCGCCCGCGCCGAGAAGCGCGCGAGGAACACCACCAGCACCGCGACCGACAGCCAGAGCGTGGCGACTTCTGCCAGCGCCCAATCCGGCCGGCGCAACGTGAAGAACACCGCGCTCCAGGCGATGTTCAGAAGCGCGTTGATGAAGAACAGGATCGTCAGCAGTGACCGGTCGCGCTGCGCCTTGGCATCGCGCCAACCGAAGGTCGCCGACAAGGCGGCCAGCGCATAGATGATCGTCCAGCCGGGGGCGAAGGCCCAGTCGGGCGGGTTCAGCGAGGACTTCTCGAGCGTCCGGTACCAGGCGTCGATGCGCGTCATCGCCCCGCCTGCAATGGCCGTCGCGAACGCCGTGCCCGCCGCAACATAAAGCGGGCGGCGAGACATCAGGCGGTGGTCTTCGGCCGGGTCGGCGCAAGGCCGATCAGGTGCGCGGTATCCTTCAGGAAGATCTTCAGGTGCGCCATGTGGTCCGGCTTGCCGAGGCGCTTGTTGAGATAGGCGTCCCAGGTCAGGCGCTGCACGTCCTTGTCATTGCACATCGCGACGAAGCCTTCGCGGCGCTTGTCGGAGCGGTACCAGAAATGCTGCATGATCCCGAGGATCATGAACACTTGGCCATGCGCTTTCATATAGCGCTTGCGCGTGGCGGCGAGGGCGCGCACGTCGCCCGTCTGGAGCAGCTCGCCCACGGCGGTGGCCGCTTCGCGCCCGCCCAGCATCGCGTAATAGATGCCTTCACCGGACGCCGGCGCAACGACACCCGCGGCGTCGCCGGCGAGGATCACGTCGCGGCCATTGTCCCAGCGCTTCAGCGGTTTCAGCGGGATCGGCGCGCCTTCCTTGCGGACAAGCTCGGCCGTCTCGAGGCCAAGATCCTTGCGCAGTGTACGGATCGCATCGCGCAGCGAGAAGCCCTTGTTCGCGCTGCCGACCCCGACACTGGTCGTTTCGCCATGCGGGAACACCCAGGCGTAGAAGTCCGGCGACAGGCGGCCCTGATAATAGATATCGCAGCGCGCCGGATCGAACGCATCTGTGGGAGCAGGGGACTTGATGATCTCATGATAGGCGAACACGCATTTCGTTTCCCCGCCGCCCGGAATGGAGTCGGCTGCCACGCGGGACTTCGCGCCATCTGCGCCGATCACCGTGCGTGTACGGATCCGCACTTCAGCCGTATCGGAACCCTTCGGTTCGTAGACGACGACCGCCGTGCCATCGGCTTCGCGGTCGATCGTCGTGAAGCTCCCGGCGCGCCGTTCGCAGCCCGCTTTCGCGGCCCGCACGCGCAGCCATTCGTCGAAATGCTCGCGGTCCACCATGCCGACTGCGCCGCCTTCGACCGGCATGTCCACCACCCGTCCTGACGGCGCGATCATCCGCGCCGCGCGGGCGCGCGCGACGATGACGCTTTCGGGAATGTCGAAATCCTGGATCAGGCGCGGCGGGATCGCGCCGCCGCACGGCTTGATGCGGCCGGCCTTGTCGAGCAGCAGAACACGTCGTCCCGCGCGGGCGAGATCATGCGCCGCAGTGGCCCCGGCCGGTCCGCCCCCGACGATCACGCAATCATAAATGTCATCTGTGGTCTGAGGGTTTGCTTGGGGGGTCATGTCGCTTCTCCGTTTCGTACGGCCAGGAATTCGCTGCTCGGCAATACGGGCAGGCGCAGGGTATCGGCCGCTGTGCGGCCCACGCGCAAGGCGAGAGCGGCGGCGGCGAGGAAGGTCAGCCCCTCCAGGGTAAAGACGAGGGCGAAGGCGGGCGCAGGCTCGCCGATCAGGAGGCGCGCGACATCCACGAGCGCGGCGCCGAGGAAACCGCCGAGGCCAAACGCAATCGCCTGCGCGGCGCCCCACAGGCCCATCCGCGTGCCTTCGCGGTTCTTCGGCCCGGCGCTGGCCAGCGTCATCATCGAGCCGATGGCCGACACCGCAAAGGCGCCATTGGCCATGCCGAGCGCGACGACGTTGGGCACCAGCGGCCAGTTCGTTCCGAACGCATACGTGCCAAGTCCGAGAGACAGGAGCGCTGCGGCAGACGCGATACAGCCGCCAACGGTCCAGAGCCGCATGAAGCCGGCGCGTGATTTGCCGATCGCGGTCGCGAACACAGCGGTGAGAATCATGCCCAGCAGCGTGCCCATGTTCTGCACGCCGGCGAGCTGGGTCGAGGCGCCGGTATCATAGCCGTGCACGAGACCGGCGAAGGGCTCTAGGATCAGGTCCTGCGCGCTATAGGCGAGCATCGAGACAAAGACGAAAATCGTGAAGCGCCGCGCCTGCGTGTCGTTCCAGGTTTCGCGCACGGCCTCGCGGAAAGCCGCTCCGTCCTCGGAGGGTTTTGCCGTGACCGGGGCGGCACTTGTTGCGGGCTCAATGCCCCAGAGGGCGAGCGCGCTGACCGTGATGGCAATCGCCGAGACCACCGCCGTGACGGTCATCAACCGCTCGAAACTGAAGGGCGAGAGGAATCCGCCGCCGATGGCCGCTGTGAGCACGAAGCCCATGATCATCATGATCCAGACGATGGCCGCCGCCGCTGCCTTGCGCGCGGGCGGCGTACGGATGGCGAGCAGCGCGAGCAGGTTTGTGCCCGCGGCGCCAACACCGGCGCCGATCACGGCATAAGCGATGACCGAGAGGGCCATACCGGCCCAGAAGGCGCTCGGAATCAGGGACGCGGCGAAGGTGGCCATCAGCGCGCCACCCGCGAGGACGACAATGCCGCCGAAGATCCACGGCGCCCGGCGCCCGCCGGCATCCGCGCCATAACCCCAGCGGGGCCGCGACATTTGCACGGCATAGTGCCAGCCGACGAGAAGGCCGGGAATGGCGGCCGCGAGGCCGAGTTCGACGACCATGATCCGGTTCAGCGTCGAAGTCATCAGGATGACGATGGCGCCGAGCGAGGTCTGGATCAGGCCGAGGCGGACGATGCCCAGCCAGCCGAATGTGGGGGCAGGAGCGCCGCTCATGATGCGACCGAGAGCGGAGCCACGGCGAAGGCGCTGACAAGCATTCCGAGTACGAACAATGTGACGCCGGTCGCACTATACCAGATCGCCTTGCCGCGCGGATCGCCCAGCAGGTCCACCATGAGCAGGAGCTGTGCACAGAGGAGGCCGATGATCGCCGCGGCGTGCCAGGGTTTGCCGATCCAGGCGAGCATGAGGATCACCGCGAACTGCGCCGCCGCCATGATCACGCAGGCGAGCAGCGCTGCGCGGTCAGGGCCGAGCTGCGCGGGCAGGGAGCGCACGCCCATCAGGCGGTCGCCTTCGATGGATTTGAAATCGTTGAGCGTCATGATGCCATGCGCGCCGACGGAATAGGCGAGCGCGAGGAAAAGGATCAGCGGGTTGGGCAAGGCGCCGAGCATCACGGCGGCGCCGGTGAACCAGGAAATGCCTTCATAGGAAATGCCGACGGCCGCATTGCCCCACCAGCCGTTGAGCTTCAGCCGCAACGGCGGCGCGCTGTAGGCCCAGGCGAAGAAGACGGCGACGAGCGTGGCGGCAAATGCCCAGAAGCCGAGCGCGGCGCCGAGCAGCAGCGAAAGACCGGACCAGATGATCGCAAGATAAAGTCCCCAACGGCCGGGAATCCGGCCGGACGGGATCGGCCGATCCGGCTCGTTGATCGCATCGACATGCCGGTCGTACCAGTCATTCACGGCCTGGCTGGACGCGCAGACCATCGGTCCCGCGAGCAGCATGCCGCCGAGAATGAGGTGCAGGTTTCCGGCGAAAGGCTGACCGCTCGACACCGCCCCGCACATGAAGGCCCACATTGCGGCAAACCAGGTCACGGGCTTGAAAAGCTCCAGCACGGCTGCCGGTTTCGGCAGTTGCTGGTTCGGCGCGGCGATGGGCGTATGGAGCATCATTGTAAGCTATAATTGACGCCATAGAGTGTCAACGCAGATTGACGCTTTCCGGAGCGATTTCCTTGTCGCCGGGTCTGTTCGCGCGCCTGCCGTTTCGGCCCGTCTTGCCGCTGCCCGCCAGACGAGGTATACACCGTATACATGAACCCACGCGACAAGATCCTTGAGGCTGCCATGTCCGCGTTTGAGGAGCATGGCGAAGCGGGATTGTCGCTCCGCGATGTGGCCTCGCGGGTCGGCGTGACGCCCATGGCGCTGTACCGGCACTATGAAAACAAGCAGGCGCTTGTGGACGCGGTGGTGGCGCGCGCGACGCAGGCATGGCGGGAGCGGGTCGCCCGGATTCGTCCGGCCGAGCCGGCGGCGTGGCTCTTGAAGATCGGGCAGGCGTTTCTTGATTTCGCACTTGAAGAGCCGCGGATGTTCGAGGCGGCGTTCCTGACCACGTCCAACAACGCGCTGCGTTACCCGGACGACTTCGCCGCCGGAGGTTCTCCTGCCGTGACGCTCCAGATGCAGCTGATCGAAGCGATCGGGCGCCGCAAGGAAGCCGGGTCGCAGATCCCGCCGATCGAAATGATGATCATCCTGGCGGGTCTCGCCCAGGGTCTGATTTCGCTCTACCGCGCCGGGCGCATCGCGGGCGGGGAGGCGGCCTTCCGGCGCCTCTATCGCCGTGCCCTGAATAATTGTGTCCATTCGTTTGAACTGGAGTGAGGGATGATCCGCTGGGCTGTTTGCACGGTTCTTTCAGGCGCGGGATTTTATGCGTCGACAGGTCTCGGCGAAATCTGGGCACTGGCCTGGATCGCGCCGGTTCCCGTGCTCTGGCTGGCACTGGGAAGCGTGCGCTGGGCACCGGTTTTTGCCGCCGCTTTCGCGGCGCATGCCTTGGGCGGGCTCAACCTGCTGCAAGCCTATCTCGGTGTGTTGCCGCCGCCGGTTCTGGTGATTGCCATCGTTGGGCCTGCGCTCCTGTTCGCCCTGGCCGTGCTCGGCGGATGGTTCGCCGGCCGCAGGCTGGGCGGCGCGGCCGGCGTGCTGGGCTTCGCCGTGCTCTGGGCCGGCTTCGATTTCCTGCTGGCTTTTGATCCGTCGGGTGGCAGCGCTCTGACACCGGCAGCGTCGCAGGTCGCCGTGCCCGCGCTGATCCAGATGGCGGCCATTGCGGGGTTTTCCGGCGTGACCTTTGTGCTGGGTGTGATCTCGGCGACCCTTGCGCTCGCCCTGCATCGCCGGAGCGCCGGGATCGGCTCGCTCGCTGCCGTCTTGTTTTGTGCTAATCTCGGTTTTGGATTCTGGCAGATGTCTGCCGCCCCCGGCGCGCAGATGCGCGTGGCGCTGATTGCAAGCGATGAGGCGATCGGCAAGATCTGGGAGAGCGACGCCGAATCGGCGCGCGAGGTGATCGCCGTCTATGCCGGGAAGATCCGTGAACTGACGGATGAGCGCCCAGACCTGATCGTGCTTCCCGAAAACCTGATGCGGCTGGACGCCGGCTGGCGGGATGAGGCGCTCGCCCCGTTGGCGGCGGCGGCCGAAGAGACCGGAACCGATATCGTCGCCGGTTTCAACACGCAGCGGAACGGCGCGCTCGGAAACGTCGCCTGGATCGCCCAGGCAGATGGGACGAGCGCGTATTACCAAAAGCGCCAACTCGTGCCGGGGCTTGAGATACCGCTTTATGCGCGCGGAAATGCGTCGCTCGTTTTGCCACGTGGCGTCGGCATTGCGATCTGTAAGGATCTTGATTTTCCGGACATGATCCGCGCGGACGTGGCCGCGAACCGGCCGGTCCTGATGGCGGTTCCAGCCTGGGATTTCTCGCGCGATGGCTGGAGCCATGCCCGCATCGCGATCCTGAGAGGTGTGGAGAACGGCGTTGCGGTCGCGCGGTCTGCGCGCGAAGGCGAGCTCACGCTCACTGACCGCTTTGGCCAGCTTGTTGCCCGGGCGTCGTCAGGAAAAGCATTCACGACGGTCACCGCTGATCTTCCGGTGGCAACCGCCTATCAACCGACCGTCTACAATCGGTTCGGCTTCCTGTCCGGATGGGTGTTCCTTGCCGCCGGCGGGTTGCTGTTGGCGGTCGCCGCCGTCCGGCCGGCTCAGGCCTTGTCGTCGATGCCGAAGCGTTTGAGCTTGGAATAGAGGCCCTGCCGGCTGAGACCGAGGATTTCGGCGGCGGAAGCGCGGTTGTCATCCGTCAGCTTCAGGGCGGCTTCGATGCAGAGGCGTTCGATCAGCGTGGTCGAATCGCGCACGATGTCCTTGAGCGGCATGCGGCCGACAAGATTCGTCAGGTGATCGACCGAGCGCGGCAATTCTTCGCCCGGCGCCGGGTCAGCCGTGAAGCGGCGCGAGACGATCCGGACCGAGAAGGCAAACAGCGGCGGGCGGGCCTCGCCGGTCGCGACGGCGGAGACTTCGACCTGTTCTTCCGAATCAAACCGGTCCCGCAGGACGGTGGCGAAGTTGCGGGCGCTACCATTGTTTTTCAGGGTCGACATCAGGACGTTGAGGTCGGTGGTCGAGCGGCCGAGATATTGCGAGAGGCGCGCGCCGGTCGCGTGTTCCTCCTCGCTCAGATGCGCCATCTCGAGGAAGGCGCGATTCGCGGCGAGGATCCGCAGGTCTTCGTCGGTGACGACGAGCGCATCGGGGAGCTCTTCGAGCGCGCGTAGGAACTGCGTGCGGTCGCCGTCGCCCTTCAGCGCCGCTGCGCCCTCGCCGCCGATCTTGATGACGAGGCGGGCTTCGAGGCCCTGGCCGAAGACGGAGGCGGACAGGCTGACCTTCTTGCCATCGGCCAGTTCGGTTTTTTCAGAGACGGCCGATCCCGTGGCGAGCGCCTTGGCGGCCATGCGTTCGACGGCGCGGGAGGCGCGCGGCAGGAAAAGGCCCGGAAAGTCGGCGCGCACGAGCCGGTCGGGCTCGATGCCGAGCACTTTGCCGGCGGCGCGATTCGCGGCTTCGATCAGCAATTCGTCCGCGGTGACGATCAGGATTGGCTCGGCAACCGCTTCGAACACCATCTTGTAGCGGGCTTCCGCTTTGCGCATGCGGGCATAGTCACGCTCGATATCCTGCTGCGCTTTCACCAGCCGCTGCTGCAGTTCGGAGACTTCGCGCAGGTCGCGTCCAAGCGCGATCGTGGGGCCGAGACCCTCCGCGCGAACGGTGCGGTAGGAGACGGGTACATCGCGCACGCCGCCCGAGGGATGATTGACCTGACGCGGACGAATCGGCGCCGACGTCTCGCCCTGCGCGAGCAGCGCCTCGATCTTCGTGCGGCTGTCGGAGGAGACAGTGTCGATCCAGGGACGGCCGATCCAGCCCGCGGCGAAGCCGGTTTTTCGCAGGTCATCGGAGGAAATCGCGACGTCCTTGACGAGGCCGTTCTCGATGATCACGGCAATGTCGGACGACTGTTCGAGCAGGCGCGCGACGGTCTGCGCGTCTAGCCCTGACAAATGTCTGTCCGCATCGCGGAACGAGGATTTCGGTTGCGACGAGTGCGACGGAGCATCCATTTTCGTTCCAAGCGGACTGCGAGCTACTGTGTGAGCCCCTAGCAGTCCGATTATGAGATTACCAACATTTTCCTCGCAAGTTCGGGAGCGTCTGCGCCGCGTCCCGCGATGCCATCTGCGCCGATTTCGTGCGCCAGTTGCGGCGAGTGTTCGAAAAGTTGTCCGCCTGCCAACATTTTCATGGCCGGGTTCTTCGACGCCTTACGCAGCGTTTTCACCAGATTCGCCAGTCCGGCCACCGAGCCGTCCTGCGCGACGGACAGGTCGGCGATGTCGAATCGGCGCGACGCCACGAGGCGTGCCAGAAGCGCCGGATCGCCGGATGTTTCGGCGGTAACGTCCCAGCCTTGCTGGCGGAACAGTTCGGCGGCCATCAGCACACCGAACACGTGCTGCTCGCCCGGCGCGGTCGCAATCAGGATGCTGGGCGCTTCGGCGAGAACGGGCAAGGCGGTCGCGTCTGTCTGCTCGGCGCAGCGATGCAGCGCTTCGTGAAGACGGCAGAGGCCGATGGTGACGTCGACGAAGCTGACGCGGTCGTCTTCCCAGAGTTCCCCGAGTTCGCGGGCCGACCAGGCAAACAGGTCCAGCAGGATTGCGCTGGGGTCGTGTCCCGCAGCGAGATGCGTCTCGGCGAGGCGGCGCGTGTGTTCGGCGTCATCGGACAGAAGGGCGTCGACGAAGTCCGTGCGGTCCTTGGCCGAGAACAGGGGCTGGCCGGCAACGGGCTCGGAGCGGACGAGGCGGGGATAGGCGTCCCGGACCGAATTGGCGATCAGGAGGCGGGGGATGATCTCGGTCTCGAGCGCGGCGAACAGCTCAGGTTCTTCGGGAACGGCGGGCTTCGGCGCAGAGTCAACCTGGCGCCAGAGGCCGACGAGAAAGGGAAACGGGCGTTCAGAGCAGTCCGGCTCAGTCTGATTGTGCGCCCGGCGGGACTGTTGGTTTTCCTGCGCCATTCACTTCCTCCGGTGGGCAGCGGCAGGCACACGCATAAGCTGCGTGCCCGATGGCCCGTTTGTTCGACTTCCAAACCTGACAGACCCCAAGCGGTGCCAGTCATACAAACACATTGACCGAGCGGTTCCGCCTTCGGATGCCGGTCAAGAGGCGGACGTGCTTGGGAGCGCACGCGGCCGCTGACTCAAGGTTACCCGACGGTTTTCAAAACAAGGCGTTTTTGTGTCCGAAGGGCGACTTCACCCGTGTTGGTAGCATGGCTTTTTGGCTGAATCTATCCAAATCCGAGTGTTTCTTCAAAAAACACACCAGATCGGGCAAAATGTGTCAAGCCAGATAGTCGTCAACAAAGATTGACATAAACCTTTGCGGCGCTATCGTTGGGTCTGAAACAGAAGCGGGAGCGTCACGTTTCGTGGCCATGCTAGACCGACCCATCAGTGCAAGGACGAGGGCGCCGCTGTACACAGCCGAGCAGCGCGTTCGCCGCGACAAATCCCGCTGGACACTCGTCCAGGGTGTGCTCGCCCCGGTCCAGTTCCTGGTCTTTCTGATCAGTCTCGCGCTGGTCATCCGTTATCTGACGACCGGTGCCGGACTTGAGCTCGCAACCGCCTCTATCGTTCTGAAAACATTGGTACTTTACACGATCATGATCACCGGCGCGATCTGGGAAAAGGTCGTGTTCGGCAAGTATCTCTTCGCTGACGCCTTCTTCTGGGAAGACGCCTTCTCGATGATCGTGATTGCTCTGCACACGTTCTATCTCGTGCTGCTGCTCGGCGGCATCGGATCGCCCGCGCTCCATCTCACCGTCGCGCTCGCGGGCTACGCCGCTTACGTCATCAACGCAGGCCAGTTCATCTGGAAGCTGCGTCTTGCCCGGCTTGAGACAGCCCACATTCAGGGGGCTGCCGCTTGACCCAATTGATCCCGCCACTTGCCGCCAAGGCGCTCAGCGACTGCGCCGCGCCGCCACCCGCGCGGGTTGTCCTGCGCGAACGCGGCCAGCGCGAAGTGTTCTGCGGGCTCACCTCGATCATGTGGCTGCACCGCAAGATGCAGGACGCCTTCTTCCTGATCGTCGGGTCGCGCACGTGTGCCCACCTCATGCAGTCGGCTGCCGGCGTGATGATCTTTGCCGAGCCGCGCTTTGCCACCGCGATCATCGAAGAGCGCGACCTCGCCGGCATGGCGGACATCAATGAAGAGCTGAACAAGACCGTCTCGCGCCTTCTGGAGCGCCGGCCGGAGATCAAGCTGCTCTTCCTGGTGGGCTCGTGCCCGTCGGAAGTGATCAAGCTGGACCTTGGCCGCGCGGCCGAGCGCCTGTCGATGACCTATTCGCCGCGTGTGCGGATCCTCAACTATTCCGGCAGCGGCATCGAGACGACGTTCACGCAAGGCGAAGATGCCTGCCTGACCGCGATGGTGCCGGAGCTGCCAGAGACGGACGATGCCGGACTGGTGGTGGTCGGCGCGCTGGCGGATGTGGTCGAAGACCAGTTCGCGCGCATCTTCGAAGCCCTCGGCATCGGCCCCGTCCACTTCTTCCCGAGCAAGAAGGCGGGACATCTGCCGCCGGTCGGCCCGAACACGAAATTCCTGCTCGCCCAGCCCTGGCTGCGCGACACCGCGCGCACACTGGAAATGCGCGGCGCAACGCACCTTCCGGCCCTGTTCCCGCTCGGCGCCGAGGGCACGACGCACTGGCTGAAAGCGGCTGCGGACGCGTTTGGCGTGACCGCGGAGCGCTTCAATGCGGTCACCGAAATGCCGCGCGCCCGCGCGACCCGCGCGCTCGCCCGCTACAACGACACGCTGGCCGGCAAGTCGCTGTTCTGCTTCCCCGATTCGCAGCTGGAACTGCCGCTCGCGCGCTTCCTGTCGCGCGAACTGGGCATGACGCTCGAAGAAGTCGGCACGCCGTATCTTCACTCCGTGCATATGGCGGAAGAGCTGGCGCTGCTGCCGGCGGATGTGCGCATCAGCGAAGGCCAGGACGTCGACCTGCAGCTCGACCGCTGCCGCGACGCGCGCCCGGATATCACGCTCTGCGGTCTTGGCCTCGCCAATCCGCTCGAGCAGGAGGGCCTGACGACCAAATGGTCGATCGAGCTCGTTTTCACCCCGATCCAGGGTTACGAACAGTGCGGCGACCTTGCCGAGCTGTTTGCGCGCCCGCTTAACCGGCGCACGAGGCTCGCGGTCTGATGCAACTCACCGTCTGGACTTATGAAGGCCCTCCCCACGTTGGCGCGATGCGTATCGCGACCGCGATGGAAGGTCTGCACTATGTGCTGCATGCCCCGCAGGGTGATACGTATGCGGACCTTCTGTTCACGATGATCGAACGGCGCAACAAGCGCCCGCCGGTCACCTACACGACGTTCGAGGCGCGTGACCTCGGCTCGGATACCGCCGAAATCTTCAAGAGCGCCGCGCGCGGCGCCTATGAGCGCTTCCGGCCGCAGGCGATGATCGTTGGCGCGTCTTGCACGGCGGAGCTGATCCAGGATGATCCGGGCGGCCTGACCAAGGCGCTGGACCTGCCGATCCCGGTGATCGCGCTGGAATTGCCCTCCTATTCCAAGAAGGAAAA
>JAIXVM010000066.1 GCA_027482995.1 Hyphomonadaceae bacterium
GGTGCAGGCGGAAATGGAGGCGCGCGGCCATGACGGCCATGCGACCGGCAAGCTGGTCGTCGTCGATTACGGCCTGCACTCCAGCAAGGAACGCCTCTTCGTCATCGATCTCGAGAGCGGCGCGGTCTCGTCCTTCCGTACCGCCCACGGCCTCGGATCGGACCCTGACCATGACGGCTATCTGGACACTTTCTCAGGCAAGTCCGGCTCGCAGGCGAGCCCCGAAGGCGCCTTCCGCCTGGCAGAAGAATACACCGGAAAGCACGGCGAATCCTACAAGCTCGACGGCCTCGACGCGTCCAACAAGACGTCACGCGACAGGGCGATCGTCATCCACGCGGCCTGGTATGCCGAGCCTGCCTTCCTGAAACAGCATGGGAAGCTCGGACGCTCCAACGGATGTATCGTCTTCTCCAAAGCCGACCTTGCCCGGTTCATCGAGGCAGTGCCCGAAGGCACGTTGATCTTCGTGGGCAAGTAGTCAGGCCGCGTCAGTTGCGCTTCGCATACCCGACGACGACGGCGGCCAGCGCAAGGATCAGGATGGCCCCGGCCTCGAACACGACATTTTCAGGCGCCATGTCCTTGCCCTGCAGGACGATCAGGCGCGCAATGGCGGTGATGGCGATGAAGATCGGATAGACGAAAGGCGAGCCAACCCCCGAATAGAACACAGCAATCATTCCGATGACTTCCAGATACAGGAACATCAGCAGGATGTCGGCGAGCCCGACTTCCCGTGTGAGATAGATGCTCCAGACTTCATTCGCCGCCGCGATGATCGTCATGGCCGCGGTCAGCAACAGCAAGGCCCGCTCGATGAACTTGAAGAGCGGCACGGCAAATGGGCTGCGAATGGGGGCGGTCGGAGATGAACTGTCTGATTCGCGCTGCGCCATGACCGAACTCCCTGTTGGTGCAGACTTATACTTTTGAAGGCACGCGGCAACCGAGGGCTTGAAACCAGACCGCCTGCCCGGCTAAACCCCGGCGCATGACCGATACCCCTCCCGACCGCCTTTCCGTCAATCCGCGTAGTCCCTACTACAATTACGACGTGCTCATTCGAGGCGTCGGCGTTCGTTTCAAGGGCGAAGAGAAAACGACTGTCGAAGAATACTGTGTGTCGGAAGGCTGGATCAAGCTGACCGCCGGCAAGGCCGTGGATCGCAAAGGCAATCCCCTGACCCTGACCTTCAAGGGGCCTGTCGAAGTCTGGTTCAAGGATGAGCCTGCGGCTTGATCAGGCGAAAGGACGGTCAGGCTCTATGGCGGGCTGAACGTCAGGACAGTTGCAGAATCCGGTCGCAGTAAGCCTGGTGCAGGCGATTGATATGCTCGCGCGCCTTGTGGATCACAGACCGGTCCGGATCATACATCAACTCGAGCGTCAGCCCCCTCAAGCTCAACACGATAAAGCGGGCGTGCACGAGACTGGCGTCATGGTATTTCTCCGGAACACCCGCGGCGCGTGACAGATCGACCGCGTACTTGTCTATCTCTGATTCCATTCGTTCCGCGACCGGCCGGAGAGCAAGGGCAAGCGCTTCGTCCCAACGAGCTGCAAGAAGGATTTCCGTCAGGGCGGTTCCGGCCGGCAGATTTTGAGTCTGCCAATACACCTCGCAGATCCCTCGCAAGCGGGCCACCGCATCTTCGATGGCCTCGGCGCGTTGATAAACATCAGTGACCATCATTTGCATCGCGGTTTCGATAGTCGACGTCATCAGTGCGAGGCGTGTCGGGAACTGGTTCAGAACCGAGCCTCGGCTCATGCCGGACTGTTCCATCACAGTTTCGATGGACGTGCCGGCATAACCCAACCTGTTCAGACACTCGATCGAGGCCTCAACGATGCGCCGCCGCGTTTCCTCACCGCGCGCGGTACGCTTGCGCAGATCCGAACGCGCATCGACCTTTGATGGATTTTTTTTCCCGGGCATAACAAGATATCTGGGGCGTTTTGTCGCAAGATCAACCAAAACCGCGTTTGTTTGTCGCCCCGACGGCGTTTTGGAAGTCGCCCATGCAGCGCAGGCTAGCGCAACGCCCGCCAACCGATATCGCTGCGGCAGAAGCCCTCTGGCCAATCTATCACCGCCACCCCTGCATAGGCGCGGTCAACCGCCTGGCGCAGAGTGTCGCCACTCGCCGTGACATTCAGCACGCGTCCGCCATTGGCCAACAGCGCGCCGTCTGGGCCCGAGTCGGTGCCTGCCTGGAACACGGTGACGCCCTCTATTTTTTCGGCATCTTTCAGTCCACGGATCAAGCTGCCTTTGGAATAGCTTCCGGGATAGCCCTTGGCCGCCAGTACGACCGTGGCGGTCGGCCTGAACCGGTCCAGTTCCAAAAGGGATTCAAACGCGGCCTCGTTGCCCTTGAGACCGCCCGTCGCTGATGCGAGGATCGCCGGAACGATGTCGCCCGCGAGTCCAGCCATCAGCACTTGGCACTCGGGGTCGCCGAAACGCGCATTGAACTCGACGACTTTCGGGCCTTCGGCGGTGATCATGATGCCGATGTAGAGCACGCCCTGATAGGGCAACCCGTCCTTCGCCATGCCCTTCAGCATCGGCTCGGCGAGTTGCCGTTTCACGCGCGCCGTGCTCTGCTCACTGGCGGCCGGCGCCGGGGCATAGGCGCCCATTCCGCCCGTGTTCGGTCCCGTATCGCCGTCGCCCACGCGCTTGTGGTCCTGAGCCGCCGGCAGATAAACCGCACCCTGGCCGTCGGTGATGACGAAGACGCTGGCCTCCTCGCCGTGCATGAATTCCTCGATCACGAGGGTCGCGGACGCCAAACCGAACTTGCCGGACAGCATCTCGTCGATCCCGGCATCTGCGTCTTCCAACGACTCCGCGATCACCACACCTTTGCCCGCGGCGAGACCGTCTGCTTTCAGCACATAGGGCGCCTGCATCGAGCGCAGGAATGCCTTAGCCGGTGCGGCCTCGGTGAACTCGCCGTAAGCCGCCGTCGGCACGCCGTACTTGATCATCCGCGCCTTGGAGAAGGCTTTTGACGCCTCGAGCTGCGCCGCTTCCCGGCTGGGCCCGAAGACATCAAACCCGCGCGCGCGCAGAATGTCTGCAAGCCCCAGCGCCAGCGGCGCTTCCGGACCAATAACGATCAGGTCGGGTTCGATCTGGAGCGCGAGCTTGACCAGTCCATCCACATCATCGGCCGCAACATCAAAGCATGGGCCGATTTCGTCCATACCCGGGTTTCCGGGCGCCGAATGCACCACGTCCACCAGCGGGGACTGCGCCATTTTCCAGGCCAGCGCATGCTCGCGGCCGCCCGATCCGATCAGGAGTATGTTCATGGGGCGGCTGAATGCGCGGCCTCGCGCCGGAGATCAAGAGGCGGACGGCGTTACACCCGGACCGTCACCCGCAGAAACGTGGCGGGAATGGTCGTCCGGCCTTCGGTCTTCGAGGTATTTTGCGCCTCGAACAATGCCTCGAGTTCGCTCTGTAGTGCCACCTGCTTGCCATCGGCCGTTGCCGTAGCAAAGGCGTTCATCGTCGGACCGTAGAAGTCGCGGAACGCCGCCACGAAGACCTTGGGAGGGCCGGCAAAGTCGAACACGTACGTGTCGCGCGCGCACGTCACTGCATGGTCGGCCACACCAGCAGCCGCAAAACGCTCGCGCACATCTGCCTCCACGCCCCAACGCACCGGGCTGATGAAGCCTTCCGGCGGCGGCGGCGAATAGGCGGCGCTGATCTTCAGGATTTGCGCCACAAGCGTTGGGTCCCCCGGGATCCAGTTGCCCATGACAATCTGACCGCCGGACTTGGTCACGCGCACCATCTCCTTCGCCACATCCATTGGCCGGGGCGCAAACATGGCGCCAAAGATGCTGACCACGGCGTCGAACGAATGATCGGCGACCCCGGTCAATTGCGACGCATCGCCTTGCTCGAACGTGATGTTTTTGAGGCCCGCAGCCTTGGCCCGCTGGTTGCCGGCATCCACGAGGTTGCGCGCGATATCCACACCGAGAACATTCGCCCCCAGTGCGGCCGCTGGCAGCGCGGTCGTGCCATCGCCGCAGCCGAGGTCCAGCACTTTTTCGCCCGCCTTGATGCCGATCGAGCGGACAAGTGCTTCACCGCTGCCGCGCATCGCGGCAGCGATCTGGGTGAAATCGCCCTTTTCCCAGAGGGCCTGGTTCGGATTCGTGGGAGTGGTCGTACCAGTCATGGGTAGGTCTCTCGGGTTGCGCCGCGCAGCGGGATCGCCTCGGCGGTCCAAGCACTTGGCTCTTCGGACGACTGCATGACTAGTTCAGGAACTGAACTAGCGGACGGACTCGCGCTGCCATACGGTGAGCCAACAACAGGAGCTCAAGACATGTCTCAAGGCAGTTACAGGCAGTTTTGCCCGGTCGCGATGGCCGCCGAAATCCTCTGCACGCGCTGGACGATCGTACTTCTGCGCGAACTCGTTTCCGGCACCACACGCTTCAACGATCTGCGCAGAGGCGTCCCGCGCATGTCGCCGGCCTTGCTGTCCCAGCGCCTGAAAGACCTCGAAGCTGCCGGCATCCTGATCCGGAAACGCGTGCCCGGAGAACCCGGCATTCACGAATATCACCTGACCGAGGCAGGCCGCGAACTCGAGCCGATCGTGATGGGCTTTGGCGCGTGGGGCCAGCGCTGGGTCGAAAAAGACCTTTCCCTCCAACATCTCGATGCCCAGCTGCTGATGTGGGACATGCGCCGCAACCTCGACACCGATCCGATGCCGGCGCAGCGTAGCGTCATACAGTTCGAGTACGCTGATCAGCCTGCCAGCGCGCGAGATTGGTGGCTGATCGTGAAC
>JAIXVM010000041.1 GCA_027482995.1 Hyphomonadaceae bacterium
CGTTGGCACCAAGCGCCAGGCACAGGACCCAGTGGCTGAAGCTTCGCAGCGCTGCGCCCAGTACTACATGAACCACCGCTGGCTGGGCGGCACACTCACGAACTGGACCACCGTGTCCAACTCGATCAAGCAACTGCGCGAGCTGAACACCATGTTCGAATCGGGCGGCGGTTCGGGTCTGACCAAGAAAGAACTGCTCGACCTGCAGCGCCGCCGCGACAAGCTGCAGCGCGCACTGGGCGGTATCGCCAATATGGGCGGCCTTCCGGCTGCGATCATCGTGATCGACACCAACAAGGAAGCCATCGCCGTTCAGGAAGCCCGCAAGCTGGGCATCCCGGTCGTGGCGGTGCTCGACACCAACTGCGACCCGTCCGACGCCGATTACGGCTTCCCGGGTAACGACGACGCTGCGCGCGCCATCTCGCTGTACTGCAACCTGTTTGCAGATGCGGTGCTTGATGGCCTCGCTGAATCGACGGCAGGTCTGGGCGTCGATCTCGGCGCGATGTCGGATGTCAGCGCGATGGCTGACGCTGACGTTCAGGTGGCAGGCGAGACCGCGGCTGGCGACGCCTGAGGCGCGCCTTTCGTACTGGAATTCAACTGAAGGATCAAAGCTATGGCTGAGATTACAGCGGCATTAGTAAAACAACTGCGCGAGAAAACTGGCGCGGGCATGATGGACGCAAAAAAAGCGCTCGTCGAAAACGACGGCGACGAAACCGCCGCCATTGAATGGCTGCGGGCAAAAGGGCTTTCCAAAGCCGCCAAGAAATCGGGCCGCGCAGCGGCTGAAGGCCTCGTGGGCGTCAAGGTTTCGGCTGATGGAAAGTCGGGCGCGATCGTCGAGCTGAACTCTGAAACCGACTTCGTGTCGCGCAACGAAGGCTTCCAGAAAGCTCTCGGCAGCATCGTGGACGTCGCGCTGAAGACAGACGGCAGTGTTGCAGCCGTTTCAGCGGCGGCCTCGCCCGATGGCGAAGGCTCGGTTGACGACATGGTCAAGCGCATGATCGCCACGATCGGCGAAAACATGACCCTGCGCCGTGCCGCGAAGCTTTCTGCAGGCGGTCGTGTGGCCTCCTACATCCACAACGCCGTCGCGCCCGGAATGGGCAAGGTCGGCGTGCTCGTTGCGCTCGAAGGCTCGGGCGACCTGGAAGATGCAGGCCGCAAGGTCGCGATGCATATCGCGGCGACGTCGCCTGCAGCAGCGACGACGGCTGAGCTCGATCCGGCCCTGATCGAATCCGAGAAGCGCATTCTGACCGAACAGGCCCGCGAAAGCGGCAAGGCGGATGCGGTGATCGAGAAGATGATCGTTGGACGGATGCAGAAGTTCTACAAGGAAGTCGTCCTGGTCGAACAACCGTTCATCATGGATCCGGACAAGACGGTCGGCGAATTCCTCAAAGCGCAGGGCGCGACGCTGAAAGCGTTCGTCCACTTCAAGCTTGGCGAAGGCGTTGAAAAGGAAGAAACGGACTTCGCAGCGGAAGTTGCGTCGATGACAAAAGGCTCCTGATCAGGCTTGCCTTTCCCCCCGCGAGGGGCTTTGAACAATCCCGGCTCGGCGGCTTTGCCAGGCCGGGATTTTTTTGGGTCGAGCTTTAGATTGATCGGTGGGACAAATGCCGGCGAATGAACCTGAAAAGAGCCAGCTGAAGTACCGGCGCGTGCTCCTCAAACTCTCTGGCGAAGCCCTGATGGGCCCGGGACAATTCGGTATCGACATTCCTACCTGTGTGACGTTCGCGCAGGCGATCGCCGCTGCGCGCGCGGAAGGCGCAGAGATTTGCCTTGTGATCGGCGGCGGCAACATCTTTCGCGGCGTCGCCGGCGCAGCGAAGGGCATGGAGCGCGCACAAGCCGACTCGATGGGCATGTTGGCGACGGTGATGAACGCGTTGGCCATGCAAAGTGTGCTTGAGGGCATCGGCGTTCCGACGCGTGTGCAGTCGGCCTTGAACATGGACGCCGTCTGCGAGCCGTACATCCGGCGCCGGGCACAGCGTCACATGGAAAAGGGCCGCGTGGTGATCTTCGCTGCCGGCATCGGCAACCCCTTCTTCACGACCGATACGGGCGCCGCGCTTCGGGCCATCGAGATGAATTGCGATGCGCTGCTCAAAGGCACGCAGGTTGACGGCGTTTATACGGCCGACCCGAAACTCGACGCCTCGGCGACCCGCTACAATCAGGTGGCGTATGACGAGTTGCTGATCAAGAATCTCAGGGTGATGGACCCTTCTGCCGTCAGCCTGATGCGCGACAATAACGTACCGATCGTCGTCTTTTCCTTGAAGGAAGAAGGCTCCCTGTTGAACGTGTTGCACGGCCGGGGCACTTCCACGACGATCTCCAAGCAGGGAGGATCGACCGAATGACTTACAGCAAACAGGATATCGAGCGCCGGATGGAAGGCGCACTGGCGTCACTCGCCACGGAGTTTTCGGGCCTTCGTACCGGCCGGGCATCGGTCAACCTGCTCGATTCGATCAACGTGTCGGCTTACGGCGGCGTGTCGCCGCTCAGCCAGGTCGCGTCGGTCACGGTCAGTGACACACGGATGTTGTCCGTCAACGTCTGGGACAAGACGGTTGTCGGCGCGGTCGATCGCGCCATCCGCGAGTCCGGGCTCGGCCTCAATCCGATCATGGACGGACAAACGCTCAGGATTCCGATCCCGGCCCTGAACGAGGAGCGCCGGGTTGAGCTGACCAAGATCGCCGGCAAATACGCCGAGGCTGCACGAGTGGCCGTGCGCAACGTGCGCCGTGACGGTATGGATGCATTGAAGAAAATGGAAAAGGCGGGCGAGATCAGCGAAGATCGTGCGCGTTCCCTGGCAGAAGAAGTCCAGAAGCTGACCGATGCATTCGTGCACCGTGTCGATGAGGCCGTTAAGGCCAAAGAAGCGGAGATAATGCAGGTCTGATGGCCCGCCCCGGGACCTCTCCTGATCCGTCTCATGCCGGAGGTGCCCCCCCGGCGCCCCAGCATGTCGCCATCATCATGGATGGAAACGGCCGTTGGGCCAAAGCCAAGGGCCTGCCAAGAACGGCCGGCCACGAGCGGGGCGTTGAAGCTCTCCGGCGCACCGTCGAAGCCGCCGGCGAGCTGGGCATCCAGTACCTGACGGTGTTTTCCTTCTCCACGGAGAACTGGCGCCGCCCGGCCGACGAAGTGAACGTCTTGTTCGGTCTTCTCAAGGCTTACGTCCAACGTGATTTGGCGCGGCTCAAGGACGATGGCGTCCGCATCCGCGTCATCGGACAGCGTGAAGGATTGCCAGCCGATATCGCCAGCCTGGTGGACCGGGCGGAGGCCGAAACGGCGGGCAACAGCCGCTTCTTCCTCACGATTGCGTTTAACTACGGATCGCGAAATGAAATCCTGCGCGCCGCGCAAGCCTACGCCGCGTCGATCGCGGGGAACCCGCAGGCCGAGCCCCTGAGCGAAGCGGCCTTCAGCCGGTTTCTGGACACTCGGGAGATACCCGATCCAGACCTCGTCATTCGCACCAGCGGTGAATACAGGATCAGCAACTTCCTTCTTTGGCAGGCGGCCTACGCAGAACTTCTCTTCGTTGATGTGCTCTGGCCTGACTTCAACCGCGAGCATCTGGAAAGCGCGATTTCGCGCTATCACGAAAGGGAACGCCGTTTCGGTACGGTGGGGCCCGGAGGAACCTGATGGGCGACTGGACACCGCCTGAACAGCGGTTCTCCGAATTGCCGTTGCGCCTGTTGACTGCACTGGTCCTCATTCCACTCGCGTTGTTTGCGGTCTGGATGGGCTCCTGGTGGCTGGCGGCCGGTTGTGGCCTGTTCTGCGCCATCATGATGATCGAATGGTGCCGCATGAGCGCGACGCCGAACGAAGTCCTGCTTGCTGGATTGGCGGCGATCTTCGGCTTCAGTCTCGCCCTGCACAACGAGTTGATTTCGTGGATCATCTTTGTGGCCGCAATCGTGCTGGCCGTCTTGTCGTCGCAGCGTGCAGCGGAAGCGCGAATATCCGGCGGCTTTGGCGTCATTTATGTGTTCGCCATGGTGTTCGGCCTCTACGTTTTGAGGGAAGGGCCCTGGGATGGCCGGCTGGCTGCGCTTTACTTCATGTCGTTCGTTTGGGCGTCCGATGCGGCAGCATACTTCTTCGGGCGCCTGATCCGCGGTCCGCGCCTCCTGCCCAAGGAAAGTCCGAACAAGACCTGGAGCGGCGCGATTTCGGCTGTCATCGCCTGCGCCGTCTGCGGGTACCTGGCGGCCGGCTGGCAAGATGCCGAGCTATTGCCGTGGGTACTTACCGGAATGTGCATCTCGGTTGGCGCCCAGGCAGGTGACCTGTTCGAAAGCGGCTTGAAACGGCGTTTCAAGGTAAAGGATTCCGGAAACATCCTGCCGGGGCACGGCGGTCTCCTTGACCGGGTCGATGGACTGGGCGCCGTC
>JAIXVM010000136.1 GCA_027482995.1 Hyphomonadaceae bacterium
GCAAGGCGAGCCATCGCTTCGCGCTCGCCTGCGCCTCTTCGCGGGGCAGGTGTGTCAGTCCGAAGGCCACGTTGCGCTCGGCCGTCAGGTGCGGAAACAGGGCAAAGTCCTGGAAGATCAGACCGATCCGCCGGTGCTCCGGCGCAACGGTTCGTCCGGGAACGGACAGGCTGCGCGTGCCGAGCCGGATCTCGCCCGCCTCGACGGCTTCGAAGCCCGCCAGCAATCTCAGCAGCGTGGATTTGCCCGCGCCGGATCCACCCAGCAGGGCTGTGATCTCGCCCGGTTCGGCCGCTAGGGTCACACTGTCGACCACCGCACGGCCGTCATAGCGGCGGGTCACACCCAAGGCTTCGAGCTTGCCGGTCATGCGTGGCTCCCCGGCCGCGCGCGCGACAATTGCCAGGACAGAAGAATGACAGGCGCCAGGCCCGCCAGCGTGATCAGAAGAGCGGGCAGGGCCGCCGCGGCGAGACGTTCGTCGCTCGCATAGGCATGTGCGCGCACGGAAAGCGTATCCCAGTTGAACGGGCGAAGCATCAAGGTGGCGGGTAGTTCCTTCAGCGCTTCGACGAATAGAACGAGGGCGGCTGCGGCAGCGCCGGACATCGCTACCGGCAAGTCCACTTCCAGCGTGCGGCGGAGGGGCGAGGCACCCAGGCTTTGGGCGGCAAGTCCGATGGATGCCGGTGCCCGGGCGAGCGCTGCCGCCATCGGTTCCGTCCCGGCCGCTGTGAAGCGGACCGCGTAGACCCAGGCCAACGCCGCGAGTGCAACCACACCCGTCATCGCGAACGGCAGCACACTGATGATTGCGAGGGCACCGAGCGCCAGCACCGCTCCTGGGATCGCATAGCCGGAGGATGCGGCGAGGCGGGCAAAGGTAGAGACAACGCCCCGGCCGCGGATCGACAGCGCGATGATGAGCGCAAGGATGAAGGCGACGCCAGCGCCGGCGCCTGCCAGAATGAGGGAGTTCACCAGCGCGTCCGACACGCTCGCAATGCGCGTTCCTGCTTCGAGGCTGCGCCAGACGAGACGGCCGACCGGCAGGGCGAATGCCAGTGCAAACAAACTGGTGCAGAGGGCTGCAGCGCCAAGGGCGGCGGACCCTTTCAGGCTGACGCGCGAGATCGTCCGCCAACGCACGGAGCTCTGCTGGATACCGGCGCGGCCGCGCGCCTGGCGCTCGACGATCACGAATGTGAGGATCAAGGCCAGCAAAACGAAGGCGAGGCGCGCCGCCGCCGCCGGCTCTCCAAAACTCTTCCAGGCGCGCACGATCCCGTAAGTCAGGGTGGGCACGCCCAGGAATTCGGCGGCGCCATAATCGGCTGCCGCTTCCATCATCGCGAGGGCAAGGCCCGCAGCGATCGCAGGGCGCGCGGCCGGCAAGGCGACGGACCAGAACGTGCGCGCTCTGCTGGCGCCGAGACTGCGCGCGGCTTCCATGGTGCAGACAGACTGCGCGATGAAGGCCGCCCGCGCGGTGAGATAGACATAGGGATAGAGCGTGCAGGCCAGCACGAAGGATAGTCCGGGCAGGGAGCTTATGTCCGGGAACCAATAGTCACGCGCCGACCAGCCGGTGGCGTCACGCAACGCCGATTGCAGCGGCCCGCCAACGCCGGCGAGATCGCCCCAGGCATAGGCAAGCACATAGCCGGGCGCAGCCAGAGGCAGAACCAGCAGCCATTCGAACACGCCCCGCCCCGGAAAGCGGAACATCGTGACCAGCCAGGCTGCGGGCACCGCCATCACCAGGCACAGCATCGCCGTCAGCGCCAGCACCGAAACCGTGCCGGTCAGATAGCTTGCCAGCAGCGTGTCCCGGATATGCGTCCAGGCCGCGCCGCCGCCTTCGGTCAGCCCGGTGACGAGGACCACCGCGACCGGCAAGGCAATGACGAGCCCGGCCAGAAAGACCGGAATCTGCCCGAACGCCGGAAATCTGACGGCGGGCGCCTTCAGTTCCATCCGGCGCGGTCGAATATCGCCTGGGCCTCGGCTTGTTTCGCGCCAAGCTCCGTGAGCGGATAATCGCTCTGCTTGAAGGCCGGCAGAAGGTCAATACCCTCAGGGGCGGCAGCGCCCGCGACGACCGGAAACTCCTTGGTTTCGGAGGTTAGCAGTGCCTGACCCTCGGGCGTGGTCAGGAACTCAATGAATTGGACAGCCAGTTCCGGCGACTTGGATGTCGATGACACGGCTGCGCCGGTGACGTTGATGTGTGTTCCGGTCGTGTCTTGATCCGGGAACGAAACGGACGTCTTGGCGGCGGTGAGGCGTTCTTCGGTCGTACCCGTTGCGAGGCGAAGCCAGTAATAGTGGTTGACGATCGCGGCGGCGCACTGGCCGGCAGCTACGGCTTCGATCTGGGCGGTGTCGCCGCCTTCCGGAGGACGCGCGAAGTTGCTGGCGACCCCTTTGGCCCAGGCCTCTGCCGCTTCGCTGCCATTGCGTCCGATCATCTCGCTGAGAAGGGACAAGTTATAAATGTTCGTGCTCGAACGAACGCAGAGCTCGCCCTTCAGACGGTCCTCGGCCAGGTCGGCGTAGGTGTCGACTTCCTCGGCCGGCAGCAGTTGCGGATCGTACACGATGACCCGGGCCCGCTTGGCGAGACCAAACCAGTGCCCGTCTGCTTCCCGGAGCTGCGCAGGGATAGCCGCTTCGAGGACATCGGATTTAACTGCCTGCGTGAAGCCCTCGAGCTGAAAGCGGTACAGCGCGCCGGCATCCGAAACGATGATCACATCGGCTGGGCTGTCCGCGCCTTCGGCCTTCATCGTCTCGAGCAGTTCCGGAGCGCCTGATTCGCGCACGTTCACCTTGATTCCCGTTTCTTCTTCGAACTTCGCGTAGAGCACCTTGTCGGAATCATAATGCCGCGCGGAGTATACGTTGAGCACCTGACCCGCCGCTTCGGAGGCGGGCGCGGTGGCATCCGAGCCGTCAGCGGGCTGCGCAGGGGGTGCCGATTGCCCGCAGGCGGCCAGGATGGCGAGCGAAGCAATCGCAGAAACGATTTTCGACATGGTTTATCCTCAGGTTTTCTGAGCGATCCCAACCACACCTGAGAATGAATCGCAACAAGTGGATGTAGCGACGTTTTCGCCACACCTGACAGGAGAATTTGCACGAGTCTTGCACTGCAGGCTCAACAGTCAGGCGAACTCGGCATAAGTACTATATTGCACGTGCGAAATAGTTTCTGCTAAGTCAGTTAGTCTGTTAAGAATTGGTTTACCGGCGAAACGGGGTGCGCGATGACGGACATAGTTCTGGATGTCAAACTGAACAGCGCGGATGAAGATGTCCGGCTTTCCGAAGCCATCGACTCGTTCCTGTCGCTCCAGGCCCTGGGCGGCCACGCCGAAGGCTTCGATCTTGACCTCATGGTACGCACGGTCTTCGGGCCGGGCGGCGAGCGCCTCAAGCAGATCATCTTCCAGCATCACGAACTGGCCAATGCGTTCAGCTCGTTCTGGACGAATTTTCGCGCGCTTTCCTAGGTCTGCCTTGAGCCGTTGAGTGCAGACTGGCACGGGCTTACACCCTGCCAGAGGCTCTTATTGCATGGCACTTTTTGGTTCCCGACCGCGTATCGCAATCATCGGCGCTGGCATCATCGGCTTGAGCGCGGCGTATGAGCTGGCGGTGCGCCGCGGCGCGCGCGTCTCCATTTTCGACACAAGACCGCCCGGCCGCGGTGCCAGCTGGGCGGCCGCCGGCATGCTCGCGCCAGCATTCGAAGCGGCAGATGAACCGGGCCAACATCCGCGCCTGTTCGAACTCTGTCTGCGCGGCGCAGAAATCTGGCCGGACTTCGCCAAGGACCTTTCAGCCCGAACCGGTGTCGATATCGGTCTCAGCCTCGCGGCTTGCCTGGCCGCCGCGCTCGACGATAGCGAAGCGGTCCGTCTGAGCCGTATTGCGTCGCGCCTTGCGGCCGCGCACATCGGCCATTCAGCTCTGACGCGGGCGGAAATCCTTCGCCGCGAACCCGCGCTCAGCCCAGACGTGATCAGCGGGCTGGAGCTGCCGAGTGATCTGCGCGTCAACAACCGGCAAGTCGTGCACGCCTTGATCAGTGCCCTGCGCGCTCACCCGAAGGTCAAGTTCGTGACCGGCCCTGCGCCGCTCCGATCGGTCGGCGGCCGGTTTTGTCTTGAGGGTCATGATGTCGTCCTGGCCGCAGCCGGATGGGAAACTTCGATCATCAAGGTCGAGGAACAGGGGCAGCTGTTCAGTCTGGTGAACTGGGAAACCGCGCTCGACGATATCGACTGCTATGGCGGCCAGATGCTGTCGGTCGCCGATGGTGCCGGCGCGCCGAAACGCGTGGTGCGATCGGGCCATCTCTATCTGGTGCCCCGCGATGGCCGGGTCGTCATCGGCGCCACGGTCGAGCCAGACCGCGTGATGGATGAGCCTGAGGAAGAAGCGATCGAAGCGCTCCGTCTCGAAGCGGTCCGGCTATGCCCGGGCCTTGCGGATGCCCCGGTTCTCGAACGCTGGGCGGGTGTGCGGCCGGGCACGCCGGACCAGGCGCCGTTCATCGGCGAAACGACCACACCGGGCCTCTTCGTGGCCGCGGGCCATTTCCGCAACGGAATCCTTCTGGCGCCGATCACCGCCCGCATCATTGCGGACCTGATCCTCGGAAAGGATGCGGGAGAGCTCGCGGGGGCATTCTCGGTGCGGCGTGCTTATGCCGCGACGGCCTGACGCTGGACGGCAGGGAAGGCGCGCCTTAAGTCTCCGTCGCACAAGGAGTATCAGGCCATGCACGTGATCCAGCCGATGACCGAAGACCAGGCCGCCATCCAGAGCGCCGTCGCGAAAACGCTGGAGCCGTTCGATGACGCCTATTGGGCGAAGACGGATGAGACCGGCGATTGGCCGGAAGAGTTCTGCCAGGCCATGGCCAAAGGCGGCTGGCTCGGCATTGCCTTCCCGGAAGAATATGGCGGCTCCGGCCTTGGCCTGACCGAGGCGTCCTTGATGATGCAGACGGTCACGCGCACGGGCGCGGGCTATTCCGGCGCGTCCGCGATCCACCTTAACATCTTCGGACCGAAACCGCTCGAGAAATTCGGCAACGAAGACCTGAAGCGCGAGAACCTGCCCAAGATCATCTCGGGCCAGGAGAAGATGTGTTTCGCCGTGACCGAACCGAACTCCGGCCTCGACACGTCCAGCCTCGAAACGAAGGCCGAGCGCACCAATACCGGCTACATCATCCATGGACGCAAGATCTGGACGACAGGTGCTCAGCGTGCGGACAAGATCCTGATCATCGCGCGCACCACGCCGAAAGACCAATGCGCAAAGCCGCATCTCGGCCTGTCGTTGTTCTACACAGACCTCAACCGCAACAAGATCGAAGCCAACCCTATCCCGAAAATGGGCCGCAAGGCGGTGGAGTGCAACACGCTCTTCATTGACGGACTCGAAGTGCCGAAAGAGCACCTGATCGGCAACGAAGGCGATGGCTTCAAATACCTGCTGCAAGGCCTGAACCCTGAGCGCGTCCTGTTCGCCGTCGAATCGATCGGCCTCGGATTCTCCGCGCTGGAACGCGCAGCCCGTTATGCGAATGAGCGCGTCGTGTTCGGCCGTCCGATTGGCCAGAACCAGGGCATCCAGCATCCGCTCGCCCGTTCGTGGGCGGAGCTTTCAGCCGCCGAACTGCTCGCCTACAAAGCTGCAGCCCTTTACGATGCCGGGCTCGACTGCGGCGCCGAAGCCAACGCCGCCAAGTATCTGGGCACCGAGGCCGGTTTCACCGCTTGCGAAACAGCCGTGCTGACGCATGGCGGCATGGGCTACGCAAAGGAATATCACGTGGAGCGTATGATGCGCGAAGCCATGCTGGCCCGCATTGCCCCGGTCAGCCGCGAGATGATCCTCAACTTCATCGCCGAGCGCGTGCTGGGCCTGCCGAAGAGCTACTGAACCTAGCGCTTCCCGAAGAACTTGATCGCGCCGAACAGGCCCGCAAGCGCGGAGCCAAGTCCGCCTAGCAACACGAACAGCGGATTGGCCTGATCTGCAAAGGCAATCGCACGGTTCAGACCGGAGACCTTCACGGTCACCGTATCGCGGAACGTGCGCAGCGGCATCGCCGTGTCCGAGTCCATGGCGAAGACTTCAAACACCAGGTCGTGCTCACCTGCGCTCAGCGCCGTGACGGACCAGCGCCAGGTATTCTCGCTCATCGGTGAGATGGCCTGCACGGCAGGCGACGCGGCGACGATGTTGAAGTTCGCGCCTGAGAGCCGGACTTCGACCTTATCGGATACCTTCGCTTCGCCTTCTTCGATTGTGCCGCGGCCGGGCAGGGCATCGGCAGCCGTCGTGTCGCCCGTCGCATCGATCGCCAAGGTGACATCAAAGGCGCGCTTATATTCCGCCGTGCGCGGCGTTTCGTGCGCAACCGGAACGGTCTTCAGCCGGTCCGCGAGGGAAGGCTGGGGCGGCGGCTCAGCGGCAACGGCTTCGCTCACTTCCGGGGCGGCGACCGGGCCCGCGAGGCCCGGCTCCATTTCGGTCTGGAAGTTGAACGTCATCTCTTCTTCGGTCAGCGGTGCGCTTTCCGTGGAAGCGATCTCTGCATCGGCGTTTTCCGGCGGCGCAATGCGCATGCCGCTTTCGGGGACGCCGATCGCTTCAGGCGCAGCCTCGGCCGCAGGCTCCGGGGCCGCGATTTCGACGGGCGCTTCAGCTACGGGCTCGGCGGCCGCGTCCGCCTCAGGCGCCGGCAAGCCGGACTCGACTACCATCTCTTTCGGCGCGAACTCCTCCAGCAAGGCCGCCCCGCCAATGCCGGCCGCGAGCAATCCGGCGATCAACAACAGCACTGAAAGGATGCGCATCATGACTTCGTCTCCCCGATGTCCGGCCAGTTTAGCAGACCTTCAGCCTGCCGGAAAACTTCCGCGGCTCGCTTCGTAGAACGCAATTGCGGCGGCATTCGAGACGTTGAGGCTTTCCATCTCGGACGCAATCTGAATGCGGGCGAGTTCGGCGCAGGCATTCGCCACGGCAGGGCGAAGACCGGGGCCTTCGGCGCCAAGCACGATGGCGATCTTCTGCGCGCCCTTGACCGCAAGGTCGAGGGAACGCGTACTTTCACCCGCGAGCCCCACGGTATGAAAGCCGGCGTCTCCCAGCTGTTCGAGCGCGCGGGCGATGTTTACCGCGCGGACTTCGGCCACCGTCTCGATCGCGCCGGCGGCACTTTTCGCGACAACGCCCGTGATCGGCGGCGCGTTGCGGGTCTGGAGCACAAGGCCGGTAAAGCCGAACGCAGCGGCCGACCGGAAGATGGCGCCCAGATTATGGGGGTCCGAGACCTGGTCGAGCACGGCGATGCGCGTCGCGCCTTCCGCGATGAGGTCTTCCACCGCGACCGGCTCGAGCGGTTCGGCCTTCACGGCGATGCCTTGGTGCACCGCGCCGGGCGGCAGGCGCTGGTCGAGTTCCTTGCCCGTCAGGATCTGCGGCGTCAGCGGTGCGCCTTGGAGGCGCTCTGCCGCGTTTTCCGTGGCGACGAACTGCAGGAACTGGCGGTCAGGGTTCGCAAGCGCAGCCAGCACCGCGTGCGTGCCCCAGAGCCAGACCGGTCCACCTTCCTTTTCCCGTTCGGGGCGGGCAAAGCTCGCCGGGGCGGAACGGGCGCCGGGAGGGCCGGGCGGCCTCTGGCCCGGCCGTTTTGCATGGTTGCGTGCCATCGGGTTCATCCTTATAAGGCCGCTTCCGGCGTGGATCGGGGTTTGGAAACAGCCCTTTTGAAGCGCTAGCGCGGCGGCGTCAAACGGCGTTGGCGCGGGTCCCGTGGAGGGATGGGAGAGTGGTTAAATCCGCCAGACTGTAAATCTGGTCGCCTAGCGTACGCTGGTTCGAATCCAGCTCCCTCCACCACCCCGCCAAGTTCGCTCGGCAAGTCGTGGCCCTAACGGGCGGGTATAGCATAATGGTAATGCACTAGCCTTCCAAGCTAGCTATCTCGGTTCGATCCCGTGTACCCGCTCCAGGCAGGCCCCAGAGAGGGGGCGCTATTCCAGGGCGGACAACGCCGTGCAACCGTCCGTATAGCCGATATCGCAGGCATTCCGGTAGAACTCGACAGCGCGCACGGAAATCGATGCGGTGCCGCGCCCGGTTTCGTAATAGACGCCGGCGTTGAAACATCCGGCCGGTTCACCGATGCTGCACGCCCGCTCGAAATAGCGAAGCGCCGTCACCGGGTCTGCCGCGCCCAGCGCGCCGCTGGAATGGAGCACGCCGAGATTCGTGCACGAAAGCGGATCATCGAAGACGCCGTCCGGCAACGGCATCGGGCAGCCGAGCTCATAGAAGCGCCGTGCCGCGCCCGGGCTCTGCGACAGGCCATTGATCGTCTGTGTACGGAATTGGCCGGAACTGGCATCGACAACAGTGACTTCGCCGCCCGGCGCCGACCGGCCTGCGCTGAACATCAGGCCGGCCAGACCACATCCGCGCGTGTAGCCCTGGTTGCAGGCGACCTCAAAGTAGGCCAGCGCCTGATTGGGATCAGTATAGCCCGGGTCGCCGCGATCAAGTGAGATACCTGCCTGCAGGCAGCTGTCCTGATGGCCGAGTTTGCAGCCATTGTCGAATTCCCAGAACGCCTGCTGCGGCGCAGGCACGCCGCCAAAGGCGCCATCGAGAATGAGGAAGCCGGCTTCAAGGCACGTCCAGCCAAGACCGAGGGCGCAGCCTTCGCGATAGGCGCTCGCAGCGCTCAGCATGGCGCCATCCGTTTCGCCATACCGTGCAACGTCGCCCCAGACGCCGCAGGCGGCCGCATGCTTGAGATAGCAAGCTGCCCTGTAGTAACCAGTCGCCTTGTTGACGTCAAAAGTGACGCCTTCGCCATAATTGTAGGCGTTCCCAAGATCGTAACAGGCATCCTTGTCGGATTGCTGGCACCGGGCCTCGAGCGCGGCCAACTCTTCGGGCGTCCGGGTATAGGCCGGCGCCATGGCATCTGCGGCCGGCGCGCTCGCATAAGGGTCCTTGAGGCTTTGGACGGTGTAACAGCCGTTTTCATCGCCGAGGGCGCATGCTTTCTCAAAGAACGGCAAGGCGGCCGCCGAGGTCACCGACGGCTCGGCAGCGGGCTCGGTCGCAGCGCGCGTTCCGAAGGCCGGTCCGTAAAGGATGTCATTGCCGAGCGTGGTGCAGGCGAACGCGGCGCCGAGCGCTCCGCCGTCACACATGGCCGTCAGCATCGCTTCGCCGGCGGCCGGGTCTGCCAGTCCGTAAAGACCGTTCTTCATCGCGGACGCGTAGTCAACGCACCGGTCGCCGCCCTCCTCCTCGCACGCGTACTGAAGCTGCTTGCGGAAGTAGGGGTTGGCCAGAGCGTCTCGGTTCGGGTTGAACCGGAAGGAAGGGCCGTAGGCATAGGCACTCGCGATGTTGCCACAGGCGTTCGCATCGCGCGCCTCGCAATCGGTTTTCAGTCCGTCAAAACCGCGCTTCAATAGGGCGAAGTAATTCTGGTTTTCCGGCGCGGCGAAAGAGTCTCTTATCGCGCATATGTCCTCAAGGCCGGTCTCCGTTCCGTCTTTAGGGATGGTAACGGCGCCTTTGGCCTGTTGCATGGCGCATCCTTCGTCAAGGAACGACATGGCCAACTCCAGGTCCGACGCCTTTAGCCGGATGGGATCGGACAACATTAGAGAAGTCCTGTAAAAACAGGAGATTGGCGAGCCGGCGCGGCAAAGCGAATCCGCTTGGGCCAGCGCACCTTCCGGGTCAGCCGGCGCGCCATAGCCGTGGTAGCGCCATTCAAGGGCAGCCAAACAGGCGGTGGCCTCACCCGATGCGCAGCCGCGATCGATGGCCGGACGGCCTCTGGCAAGCAGCGCGCGCGCGGCCCCTTCTCCAGTGCCGGAGATCCCGGGAATGGGCTCTTTGGCCCACATCACGTTTTCGGCAAGATAGAGACAGGTGTATGCGTCGCCGCGGTCACAAGCCTTGGCTTCGGCTTCGCCGGCCTTCTTCTCGAACAGGGCGGCTTTCTCTGGATCCTCAAGCGCCGCCCCAGCGGTATAAAAGTAAGATGCGTCCCGGCACGCGTTCGCGTCTCCGGCGTCGCACTTTTCGGAGAATTTCGCGATGGCCAGCGCTTGATAATAGGCCGCGCGTTCCGGATTCGCGGGCGTGTCCACGGTGCCATAGAGAAAGTTATCAGCTGTGTACTTGCAAAAATAAGCGTCGCCGGCTTCGCATGCTTCAATGTCGAGGTTCACAGCGCGCTGCTCGGCTGCTGCTGCGGCGGCCTCGTCGGGCGCGATGTCGGCGTCGAACCTCAGCCCGGACGCAAGTTGCCGGCAGCCATCGCTCGATCCGGCGTCGCAGGCCTGCCGGAAGGCGGCGCGCGCATCGGCCGAACGTCCTTCCTCTACAGCCGCGTAGCCGCGGTTCAGCGCTTCGTCGAAAGGTTTGGGATCAGCGTTTGCGGCTTGAAGCAGGACCATCGAGGCCAAGGCCAATCCAATGAAACCGAAACGCATGCGTGTCTCCCCGAACGCGCAACCTTCCATCCCGACCATCGGGACTCAGGTTGACCGTGACGAAAAGTTTAGACCAGCCACAATCAAGTTTTACGACGCCGCTAGCGACCCGCTCCCGTCCATAACTCGTCCATAAGTCTTTAGAGCATCCATACA
>JAIXVM010000266.1 GCA_027482995.1 Hyphomonadaceae bacterium
GTTCATGCCGTGCGTATACACACCCGCGTCCGTGCCGAAGGCCATCTTGGCGCCGGCCTTGACGGCGGCCTGGAAGCGTTCGCGCTGCGCCTTGCCGACGATCTTCTCCTTCTCCAGCGATTCCGGCAGGATGCCGGCGGCTTCGCCTTCGCCGAGGATGAAGTCCGACACGTAGATGTCCATCGACAGGAAGATGCCCTTCTTGATCGCGGCTTTCAGGCTTTCATCCGTGATCAGGCTGGCGTGCTCGATCGAATCGACACCGGCCTCGATGGCGGAGGCAATGCCCTTGGCGCCGTGGGCGTGGACGGCGACCTTGAGGCCGAGCTCATGCGCTTCTTCCACGAGGGCTTTCATTTCCTCGAGCGTGAATTGCTGCGCGCCGATGGTGGTGCCTTTCGAGAGCACGCCGCCAGTGCCGCAGAACTTGATTACCTCGGCGCCGAACTTCTTGTTCTCGCGTACCTTTTGGCGCACCGCCCACGGACCATCGGCGACGCCGCCGCCGGTCTCGCGGAACTCGTAAGGCATCAGGTTCGAGTCGCAGTGCCCGCCGGTGATGCCGATCGACTGCCCAGCCGGGATGATGCGGGGGCCGGGCACTTCGCCGGAGTCGATGGCAGATTTCAGATCCACATCGGCAAAGCCCGGTGCGCCGAGATTGCGCACGGTGGTGAAGCCCGCGCGCAGGGTTTTCTCGGCGTTCGCAACGCCCGAGATGGCGGCCCGGGCCGTGGAGACCGTGAGGCGGCGATAGCCGTGGATGTCCGACCGGCTGGTGAGGTGGACGTGGCTGTCCGAAAGGCCCGGCAGCAGGAAGGCGCCCTTCATGGCGATGGCGGTTGCGCCCGAAGCGCCGAGCGTGCCGGCCCGGCCGACGGCCTTGATGCGCCCGTCCTCGATGAGGATGTCATGGTCCTTCAGAACGGTGCCGCGCTCGACATCGATGACATGGCCGCCGGACAGGAGGGTCGTTTCCGCCGAGGCGGCGGCGCTGAGGGCGAGGAGGCTGGCGGCAGTGAAGAGGGCGCGAAGCATGAGGATATCCGGGTCTGGTTGCCGGGAAAACCTAGCCGCCGCTTCACGCCTTGGCTAGGCGGGGCGGCGCGTACGGGGCCGCGCAAGTTCCGGGTGGCGCGCAATCCGGCAGGCGCTTATAGGTCCCGCGCATGAGCCCCGCCCTGCGCCTCGGATTTCCCGCTGCCCTCGCCTGCTACCTGATGTGGGGCAGCCTGCCGCTCTACATCCGCGCGATGCAACATGTCGGCGCCTTCGAATTGCTGGCGCACCGGATCATCTGGTCCGTGCCCACGGCGATCTTCCTGATCGCGCTGGCCGCCAACTGGCGCGATGTGAAGACGGCCTTCAGGCCCTCGAACCTGAAATGGCTGGCGCTTTCGAGTGTTCTGATCGCAGCCAACTGGTCGATCTACATCTGGTCCGTGAATGCGGGCCGGGCGATGGAGGCTTCGCTCGGCTATTACATCAACCCGCTGGTCAACGTGTTGTTCGGCATGCTGATCTTTTCCGAGACCTTGCGCCTTGCGCAATGGGCCGCGGTGGCGATTGCCGCCGTGGGCGTCGTGATCATGGCCTTCGCCTTCGGCCATGTGCCCTGGGTGGCGCTGGCGCTCTGCACGACATTCGCCTGCTACGGCGTGATCCGGAAGAAGGTGGTGATCGACAGCCGCGCGGGGTTCCTCGTCGAAGTCTCGCTGCTCGCGCCATTGGCCGGGATGTGGCTCGTCTGGTTTGCGACCACCCAGCCCGGTGGCCGTTGGATGGGGGAGGGCGGATGGGACATTCCGCTCTTGCTGGCGGCTGGTCCGATCACGGCCATCCCGTTGATCCTGTTTGCCCTCGCCGCGAAGCGGCTGAAACTCTCCACCATCGGCATGATGCAATACATCGGCCCGACGCTGCAGTTCCTGATCGCGCTGTTCGTGTTCAAGGAAGCCTTCAGCCCCGTGCATGCGGTGGCGTTCGGATTCATCTGGACCGCGCTGGTGATCTTTACCGCCGACAGCCTGATGGGCGAAGCCAAGGCGCGGCGGCTCGCCCGGGCAGCCACGCCCGCCTGAGACTTGCAGGCACAGAAAAAACCCGGCCACCTCGAAAGGGGCCGGGCAAAGGTTCGTGCAGAATCAGATGGGCTTCCGATCTGAAACAACAAGTGCAACCCGCGTGCCAGTTTCGCCTCAGGCGCGAGGCGGCGTGAGGGCGAGCCAGATGGCGATGCCGATGATCAGGCCGGCGAAGGTTAAGCGCGCGACTTGCGAGGTGCGCCAGGTTTCAAGCCGGTCACCGAGCTGGGTGGCGAGCAGCACGATGCCGACATGCACCAGCGTTGCAACCGTCAGGTGGATCGAGCCGAGGATCAGGCTCTGCAGCCAGACCGGTGCGGCGGCGGCCGGCTGGACGAACTGGTTGATCAGCAGGACATAGAAAGCGAGCGCCTTCGGGTTCAGGATGTTGGCAATCAGGCCGCGCCGGAAGCCGCGCTCCTTCACCCCGGCGGGCAGGGCGGCGGAGCCGTTGTCCGACCAGGCCTCCCAGGCGAGGTAAAGCATGAAGGCAACGCCCGCCCAATGCAGCGACGAGTGAATGGCGGGTACACGGATGATCAGCGCCGTCAGCCCGGTGACGGCGGCGATGAGCTGTATGGAGAGGCCCAGCGCGATGCCCGCAACGGCGCTGAAGGCCGGCGCCTTGCCTTCGCGCAGGGTCAGCGCCGCCAGCCATCCCATGTTGGGGCCGGGCGTGAGTTCGATCACCGCCACAGCGAAGAGGAAGGCGAGCCAGTCGAAGGCGTCCGGCATGGGGCTAGAGACACCCCGCGACAGCTTCGACGAGACGCACGGCGCGGGGGTCCCCGACAAGGCTGCTCGACTGGCGGTTCATCACATAGGCGCAGGTGAGCCCGCGCGAAGGCGACGCGATTGCGAGCGATCCGCCCCAGCCGCAATGGCCGAGGCCGTCCTCGAAGGGGCCGAACGCCTTGAGGTTGTTGTGCATGATACCGGCGCCGAAGCGCGTGATCATCGGCAGTACGAGGTCCGGTCCGTCGGTGCGCGGAGCGGTCAGTGACGCGAAGGTGCCGGGCCGCATCAGGCGCTTGCCGCCGATCAGGCCGGTCGTGGCATAGGCGTGATACAGTGTGGCCACGGCCGAGGCGGTCCCATGTCCGTTGGCGGAGGGAATCTCGATCTCGCGCCAGACCGGGCCGCCGCGGTCGGGCGCCGACCATTTTGTCAGGAAGGCCGCGCGGCGAGGCGGGGTGATCTCGCCGAGCGGGGCCAGCGCCTTCGGGCGGAGCATGTCCGCCACGCGCGCATGTTCCGTATCCGGAAGGCCGATGCGGAAGTCGATGCCGAGCGGGGCCGTGATCTCCTCACGCAGGATGGCGCCCAAGGTTCGGCCGGTGATGCGGCGGACGATCTCGCCGACGAGGTAGCCCCAGGTCAGCGGGTGATAGCCATGCGCGCTGCCCGGCGGCCACATCGGGGCAAGCGCGGCGAGGGCAGCGGCGCAGGCCGGCGGGTCGAGCCACAGGGCGGGGTCGATCTCGCCGGTAAAGCCGGGAAGGCCGGCTTGGTGGCTGGCGACCTCGCCAATGGTGACGGCCTCTTTTCCGTTCGCCGCAAACTCCGGCCAGACTTCGGAGACCGGCGTTTCGTAACCGGCCGGCAGGGCCTCGATCGCCATGGCGAGGATGAGGGCGGAGATCCCCTTGGTGGTCGAATAGACCGGGACGATGGTTCCTGCGTCCCACGGGCGGGTGCCCGCCCGGTCAGCCCAGCCGCCGTGCAGATCGACGATGACTTCGCCGTCCAGGATCACCGCAAAGCCCGCGCCGTGGTCTTCGCCGCGCGCGAAGTTGTCCGCGAAGGCGTCCTGTACGGCTTCGAAGCCTGGGGCGGTGAATCCGTTGATCTGGACATTCGCTTGCATGCGGGGCATCGCTCCGGTCTGGTTTACAACAGCTCTAAGGGACCTCACGCCCATGTCCACCGCCCACCGTCCGCGCCGCTCCTGCCTTTACATGCCCGGTGCCAATGCCCGCGCGCTTGAGAAGGCCCGCGAGATTCCCGCCGATACGCTGATCCTTGATCTTGAGGACGCGGTTGCACCGGAGGCGAAAGCCGAAGCGCGCGCCGCGATTGCGGCGGCGCTGAAGGCCGGCGGGTATGGCCCGCGCGAACTGGTCGTGCGGATGAACGGGCTCGACACAGAATGGGGCCACGCCGATCTCGAGATGGCGGTCGCCGCCGGCGCGCATGCGGTGCTCGCGCCCAAGGTGACGAGCGCGCGCGACATCGAGCGGCTGGACGCGGCTCTGACGAAGGCCGGGGCCGGGGAAGGTTTTGCGCTCTGGGTGATGATCGAGATGCCGCTGGCGATCCTCAACATCCACGAGATCGCGGCGGCCTCGACCCGTTCGCACCTCACGACGTTTGTGATGGGTACCAACGACCTCGCCAAGGAATACCGTGCCCGGATGACACCCGACCGGCTCGCCTTCCAGACGGCGCTGCAGCTCTCCATGGCGGCGGCGCGCGCTTACGGCGTGACGGCCATCGACGGGGTCTATAATGACATCAAGAACGAGGACGGCTTTGCCGCCGAATGCGAACAGGGCCGCGACCTTGGCTTTGATGGCAAGACGCTGATCCATCCCTCGCAGGTCGAGACGTGCAACCGCGTCTTTGCGCCGTCTGCGGCCGATGTGGAGCAGGCGCGCGCGGTGATCGCGGCGTTCGCGGATCCGGTGAATGCCGGCAAGGGCGTGCTGAAGGTCAACGGCAAGATGACCGAGCTGCTACACCTCGATGAGGCACGCCGGACTGTGGCGATGGACGAGGCGATCCGGGCTTTCGCCCGATGACTCGACACCGCGCCGCGCAGTTCTAATTTCGGTTTCTTCAAATTCAGGAGCCTCCCATGACCTATATCCTCATCCACAATCCCGGTTGCGGCTCGTCGAAGAAGGGGCTTGAGCTGCTCGAGGCAAACGGCGTGAAGCCCACGATCCGCAAGTACATGAGCGCGGCCGAAAGACTGAGCGTCGAGGAGCTGAAGGACATCGCCAAGAAGATGGGCGGGGTCAGCCCGCGTGAATTCCTGCGCGAGGCGGACGCGAAGGCGGCGGGGCTTTCGGAGATGGCGAGCGATGACAAGGTCTACGCCGCGATGGCGGAGAACCCCAAGCTGATCCAGCGGCCGATCGGCATCAACGGCAAGAAGGCCGTGCTCGGCCGGCCGAACGCGAAGCTGCTCGAAATCGTCTGACGCACGCCGCGCAATTTTGTCGCAGTGCAGCATGAAGGGCGTTCGATCGGTGAAATTTCACCGATCGGGTTTGCCGTATTTCAGCGCGCGTGTGGCAGGGTCGGCGCATGATGACCTTGGCCCCCGTTCTTGCCGTTCTCCTGCTGGCCTTTGCGGCCTTTGCCGTCTTTGGCCTGCCCTACATGGTGATGGGGCCGCGGGCGTTCGAGGAGTTTGCCGAACGGGCGGAATCGCAGGTTCTGACGGGCATACTGGCCGCCGTCGCCCTGTTCGTGTCGGTCATGCCGTTTGCCGCACCCGCCTTGATCTGAACGGCCTCTCCGGTGCAGGAGAGGCGGGCCGGTCGAGGCGCTGACGCGCGCCTGCCGGATCCCGAGGAGACAGGACCGTGGCAGGCGCAGCGATCATTCAAAAATCCGGCACTTCGAAATCGAATCCCGGCAATTTCTTCGAGGACTTCAAGCCCGGCGATACGCTGGTGCATGCGACGCCTCAAACTGTCACCGAAGGCGATCTTGCGCTTTACCGCGCCCTGAACGGCAGCCGGTTTGCGCAGTATTCCTGCGCCGAGTTTGCCCGCAGCGTCGGCCTGCCGGGGCTCGGCGCCGATCCGCTGCACGCCTTCCACATCGTGTTCGGCAAAAGCGTGCCGGACATTTCCCTGAATGCCGTCGCCAACCTCGGCTACGCTGACGGGCGCTTCCTGCGCCCGGTCATGCCCGGCGACACGCTGCGCGCGACAAGCGAAGTGATCGGGGTGAAGGAGAATTCCAACGGCAAGACCGGGGTCGTCTGGGTGCGGACGAACGGACGCAATCAATATGGCGAAGACGTTCTGAGCTATGTCCGCTGGGTCATGGTCAATAAGCGCGACGAATCTTCGCCCGCGCCGACGCCCTTGGTGCCGGATCTTCCGGCGGCGGTTGCGGCAAAGGATCTGTCCGGTTTCCCGCAGATGAAGCGCTGGAACATCGCCGAATCCGGCAGTCCCCACGTGTACGAGGATTACGAGGTCGGCGAGAAGATCAACCACGCCGACGGCATGACGGTGCAGGAAGCCGAGCACCAGATCGCGACGCGCCTCTACCAGAACACGGCCAAGGTGCACTTCGATTTCCACGGCCAGAAGGAAAGCCGTTTCGGCAAGCGGCTGATCTATGGCGGCGTGGTGATCTCGATTGCCCGGTCGCTGTCGTTCAACGGGCTCGCGAATGCCGGGCAGATGCTGGCGATCAATGCGGGGACGCATGTCAGCCCGCTGTTTGCCTGGGACACGATCTATGCCTGGAGCGAGGTGCTCGACAAGGCCGAGCTCTCGGAGACGTGCGGCGCGCTGCGCCTGCGCCTCGTGGCGGTGAAAGACCAGCCGCCGGGCGATTTCGCCTACAAGTCCGCAGACGGAAAATATGCCGACGGCGTGCTGCTCGACTTCGACTATTGGGCTGCGATCCCGCGGTCGCGCTAGCGCCCGGTCATACAGGCACAGTGATCTGCTTGCCGCCGAACACGGCTTGCCAGCTTTCGATTTCACTGACGACAATATCGTCCGCCGCGTGCGCGATTTCGGCGACGGGGCCGTAGTCCATAGCGGAGTCGGGCGCTTTCAGCAGGAGATCGATGCGGGCGTGCACGCTGTCGAGCTTCTGGGCGGTGACTTCCGAGATCGCCGCGAAGCGTTCGAAGTCACCGAAGTAACGGATGCCGGCGATGGCGCCGCCGAAGGTGGGCAGCAGCACGCCGAGGAAGGTGAAGTACTTCGACATCTCCTTCAGGGTGTGCTTGTCCATGACCTTCGCCCAGGCTGCACCTTGCATGATCAGATAGACGGCGACCGAAATGACCGCGAGCCGGAACATCCATTCTGACAGCGTGTCGAGGTTATGGTGCACGGCGGCGAGGCGCTTCGCCTTACCGTGATGGTAGTCGCGCTGTTGCGTGACGTGCGCGTCGAGCAAGGATGTAAGTGCGCGGCGCAGATAATCCGCTGTCACTTTCACGCGCGGCAGGCCGACTTCGCGAAGGCTCTGGCGGGCGTACCATTCCGGCCAGGAGGTTTCCGCCCCTTTCGGCCAGCGCCCGGGCGCCCGGGCGGCGCCGAGGGTGAGGAGCAGCGGGGCGTGGCGCAGGTACTCCGCCACACGCCGCGTTTCAAACCAGCGGCCATGCCAGCGGCGCTTCTGTCCCTGGACGGTTATGATCAGGATCAACGAGAGGAGGATAAACTCGAACAGGGCGAACGCCCATTTCCAATAGGAATCCGCAAAGGGCAGATAGGCAATGCCGCCGACGATGGCGAGGGAGGAGAGCACGAAGTTGATCATCATCCCCCCGCGATAGGTATCCGACAGGCGGGATGAAATGCCGTCCGCCCAAGCGAAGCGGGCGAGCACCCGTCCGGTGATCAGGTCTGCGAAACTGGCATCGGCGCCGGGAAGTGCGCGGGCGGCAGACATCACACCCGCGCCGCTGCCCTCGGCGATCGCGCCCGGCGTCTCGTATGTCTGGCGCAGGCTGCGCCAGGGGTTGCGGCCCTTGTCGCCGCCAAACACGGCTTCGACCCGGCGATAGAGATGCCAGACCGGACTGGACTTCGGGCGCCAATGCGAGGCGTCGAGCGCCGAGACGCCCGGATGATCTCCCGCCGGACCGTGCTGGCGGTGGACGCTCTCAGGCCCGCGCAAGGCGAGATGGGTGAGCGATTTCAGATCGTCTTCCCGGGCGGCGCGTGATGTCTCGTCCCGCAGCGAAGCGAGTGCTTCGGGCGCGCGCAGGATGCGCCAGGCTTCGGGCGCTGCGGGGTCGATCCAGACGACTGGGGCGCCCAGCTCCAGCGCGCGGGCAACGGTGTGGCCCGTGCCGCCGACGAAAGTCGTGCGCGCGCCGTCCCAGACCGTGATCAGGAAGTCGGACTGTTCGATGACGAGCCGGCCGGCGAGGGCAACGCGTTCGGACGAGTCGGCGGCGAAGGTGTCGCGCGCCCGGTCGTCCTGCGGGTTTTCCAGCGCGGCGAGGAACACGCCCGTGATCTCGTCGTCATCATCGGCGAGCTCGAACAGAAGGGCCTTTTCGTACAGTGCACGGATGGCCTCGGCGCGCGCCTTGACGGCGGGGTCTGCCGCGGCGCGTCCGGCGATCAGGGCGCGGGCATCTTCGGGCGAGATCGGCGCGGCGTTGATGGCGCAGTTCAGGTCTGCGCCGAAGGGCAGGGGAGCGGCCAACTCCCAGCCGCGCGCCAGCGCCTGGTGCGCCAGCGCCTGATCTGCGCCGTCCGCGAGCATGGCATGCAGCCGGACGGGCGCGATGGAGCCGGGTCCGAAGGGTTCGGGCTCTGCTGCCACCGCGGCGGCAATGAGGGCGAGGATCTCCGCGATCGCCGCCTCGATCCGGGCGGTGTTGGCGGCGTAGAGGGCATGGCTCGACCGGTGTCCCGTGACGCCGAGGCTGAGGCGCACGCGGGGCGGCGGCGGAGCGGCCACGGGTGGCGGCCGGCCCCAGTCACTTGGCCACGAGCGCGGTTTGGATGGATCAATTGTTTCCGGCACGGGCCCCACCTGCTGGCTGCTTTCACTTAGCTAATGGAACACTCGCGAAAGGTCGATCCGCAGATCGCCAGCGCAAAGAAGAACGCCCTTGCGATGCTGGGCTCAACCGTCCGGTGCCGGGCGGTGCTCTGCCCAAAGCAGCAGCGCATCAAGCGCGGGGCAGAGGCCCTCGCCCCATTCGGTCAGGCCATACTCGACCTTGGGCGGAACCTGATGGTGTACGATCCGACGCACGATGCCGTCCGCCTCCAACTTGCGCAGCTGCTGGATCAGCATCTTCTGCGAGATCGCAGGGATGGCGCGTTCGAGGTCCGAGAAGCGCAGCAGCGTCCCGCCAAACAGGTGGAAGAGGATGGTCATCTTCCAGCGCCCCTCCAGCATCTGAAGTGCACCCTCGACACCGTGCGCGGCGGTGTCCGGCGTATAGTCCGGGCGCTTACCTTGTGGTGTGTACCCCACTTTTTTGTCTGTACTTGCCATAAACTCTGCGTAGCCCGATATCCGCTGTCTCGCAAGATGGTGCGGGCCGAAGCCCGCCAGAAATGGAGACAAACATGCAGATTCCCATGCCCCCGCCGGTGCGGCTGTACTTCCAGTCCGAGGCGTTTGATGACACGTCGCGCGTGGCGGATTGCTTTACGCCGGATGCGGTGGTGACCGACGAGCGGCGCTCCCATGCAGGCCTGGACGCGATCCGTTCGTGGAAGGCGGCGTCAAAGGCCGCGACCAAGTATGCGGTGACGCCGGTCAGTTCAGAACCCGACGGAGACAAAGTCCTCGTGGTCGGCCGCGTTGAAGGCGACTTTCCGGGCAGTCCGGTGATGCTGCGCTACCTGTTCGGGCTTGAGGGCGACCGGATTTCGGCGCTGGAGATCCGCGCGTGAGCCTCGACATGGGTCTCGCCGGAAAGCGGGCGCTGGTGACCGGCGGCACCAAGGGTGTCGGCCGCGCTGTCGTGGCGGCTTTCCGGGCGCTCGGCATGGAGGTTCTGACCACCGCGCGGTCAGCGGGGGAGGGTCTGCCGGCCGGCGTTCACTTCGTTGCGGCAGACATCACCACCCTCGAGGGGTGTGCACGGGTGGCGGACGCCGTCCGTGAGCGGATGAACGGCGTGGACGTGATCGTGCACGTCGCGGGCGGGTCAAGCGCGCCGGCCGGTGGGTTCGCAGCGCTGGATGAAGCTGTGTGGCAGGCGGAACTGAACCTCAACCTGTTCCCCGCGGTGCGGCTCGACCGCGCATTGCTGCCGGCGATGATCGAGGCGGGGGCCGGCGTGATCATCCATGTGACGTCGATCCAGAGCGTGTTGCCGCTGCCTGAAGCGACAACAGCTTACGCAAGCGCCAAGGCCGCCCTGTCGACTTACAGCAAGAGCCTGTCGAAGGAGGTGGCGCCGCATGCCATCCGCGTGGTGCGCGTTTCGCCCGGCTGGATTGCCACGGAGGCCGCGGTGGACCTGGTCGGCCGGATCGCAGCTGACAACGGCACCGATGCAGCAGCGGCTGATAAGATGCTGATGGCCTCGATCGGCGGCATTCCGCTGGGGCGGCCGTCGCGGCCGCAGGAAGTGGCGGATCTGGTGACGTTCCTCGCATCCGCCAGAGCCGCGGCCATCACGGGCGCCGAATTCGTCATCGATGGTGGCACGGTGCCGACGGTCTGACCGGGCGTGTGGCCGGGGCGAGGCAGGGGATTGTCCGCGGCCCTGCTGACGAAGGCGGAATCGCTCCCTATATCCGCCGGCATGGGCGGTTATCTTCCTTATGTGGACTTCACGCAGTTTGCCATGGCGCTGGCCGTGGCCCTGTCGGCGCTGGTCAGCCTGATCGGCACGTCTGCGCGCAAGCGGACCGTGGCGATGGGCGAGGCCAAACTGTCTGACCTTGCGGAAATGACCGGCATCTTCGACCCGAAACAGGTGATGGCGGTGTTCGGTCCGCCGGACATGTCCCGGACCTGGCCCAACGTCACGTTGCTGGATGTGCGGCGGGCGCGAGGGCCGATGGGGTGGCTGATGTCCAGCGACCTGGTGGACTATGCCTGCATTGCGGCGGCGATCCTGCTCCTGCTGTTTCCGCACCCGCTCGTGCAGCTCGCGCTGCTTGGCGCGCTGGGCGTTCAGCTTGCCGGCTGGGTGGTCTCCACAAAGGTTCCGAAGTGAGGCTTTTGTGCCGCTTCCCGGCAGCGTTGAAACCCGGTAGGACGAGAGACATGAAGCTCTGGAAGATGAACGGTGCCGGCAACGCGTTTGCCATCTTTGACGCGCGGTCCACACCGTTCGCGCCAAGCGCCGATCAAATTCGCCAGATCGCCGAAGACCTGAAAGCCGATCAGGTGATCGCCCTCGAACGCGACGCCACCAAAGACGTGTTCATGCGCATCTGGAACGCCGATGGCACGCAGGTCTCGGCCTGCGGGAACGCTTCGCGCTGCGTCGGCCGGCTGATCCTCGACGAGACAAAGAAGGACCGCATCACGATCCAGACCGAGGCGGACATGCTGAAGGCCTTCCGGGCCGAGGGCGATCTGATCACGGTGGACATGGGCTCGCCGCTGATGGGCTGGGCCGATATTCCGTTGTCTGAGAAAATGGATGTGCGGGGGGTCGACCTGAAGATCGGCCCGATCGACAAGCCGATCCTCGCGCTGCCGGCGGTGGTCTCGATGGGCAACCCGCACGCGGTGTTCTTTGTCGAGGATGTTGGCGCCTATGACATCCCGAAGATCGGCCCGCTGGTCGAGCACCATCCGCTGTTCCCGAAGGGAACGAATGTCGGCTTCGCGCAGATCATCGATAAGCAGACCATCCGGCTGCGCGTGTGGGAACGCGGCGCCGGGCTGACCAAGGCCTGCGGCACGGGCGCCTGCGCGGCCCTCGTCTGCGCGGCGCGGGCAAAGCTGACGGGCCGCAAGGCGCGCGTGATCGTGGACGGCGGGGACCTTCACATCGAATGGCGCGAGAGCGACGACCATGTCTACATGACCGGTCCGGTGGAGCTGGAATTCGAGACGGACGTTTAGGGTCTGAATCGGGGCCTGAGCTTGCAATTCTGCGCCCGCGGCGCGATGTGACACTCCTACATGCCGGATACCGCCCCTCCTTCTGGCCCGACGGTCATTACCCTCGGATGCCGCCTCAACACCTATGAGGCCGAGGTGATGCGCCAGCATGCGCTGGAGGCGGGCCTCGGCGAGGCGGTGATCATCAATACCTGTGCCGTTACCAGCGAAGCGGTACGGGGCGCGCGCCAAGCGATCCGGCGAGCGGCCAAGGACAATCCCGGCGCGGCGATTCTCGTTACCGGGTGCGCGGCGCAGATTGATCCGGGCGCCTTCGCGGCGATGCCGGAAGTCACCCGCGTGATCGGCAACCACGAGAAGATGCAGGCGGAGACTTGGGCGCCGCTCGAGTTGCTCGGCGGCGAAGAGAAGGTCCGCGTCAATGACATCATGAGCGTGCGCGAGACCGCGGCGCACCTGATCGACGGCATGGACGGCCGGGCGCGCGCCTATGTGCAGGTGCAGAACGGGTGTGACCACCGGTGCACATTCTGTATCATTCCCTATGGGCGGGGGAACTCGCGCTCGGTGCCTGCGGGGGAGGTGGTGGCGCAGGTGCGCCGGCTCGTGGAGACCGGGCATCATGAAGTGGTGCTGACAGGCGTGGACCTGACGAGCTGGGGCGCCGACCTTCCCGGCGCGCCGCAGCTCGGCAATCTCGTGCAGCGCATCCTGAAACTCGTGCCAGAGCTCCGCCAACTGAGGATTTCCTCGATCGACGCCATTGAGATGGACCGGGCGCTGATCGAGGCGATGGGCGAAGCGCGCGTGGCGCCTTACCTGCACCTTTCGCTGCAGCACGGCGATGACCTGATCCTGAAGCGCATGAAGCGGCGGCATGGCCGGGACGCAGCCATTCAGCTCACGGATCATCTGCGCCGCGTGCGGCCGGACATCGCCCTCGGCGCCGATATCATTGCGGGTTTCCCGACCGAGACAGACGCGCAGTTCGAGAACTCCATCCGGCTGGTAGAGGATTGCAGCCTCTCCTTCCTGCACGTGTTTCCCTACAGCCCGCGCCCTGGGACACCGGCGGCGAAGATGCCCCAGGTCGCGAGAACGGTGATCAAAGAGCGTGCGGCGCGGCTGCGGACGGCGGGCGAGGCGGCCCTCATCCGGCATTTCGCCCGGCATGTCGGCGAGGTCCGCGAGGCGCTGGTCGAGCGGGGCGCGTCGGCGCGGCTGGCGGACTTTACGCAGGTGACGCTGAGCGATGCGGGTCTTGAGGCTGGACGGACCTATCCGGTGCGGCTAACCGGCCATGACGGCAAACAGCTTCTGGGCGCACCCCTCACATGATCCTCTGGTTCGGCAAGAAAAAGAAACTCGAAGAGGCGAAGGCCGCCGGCGCGGCGATGACGCAGCCGGAGCTGTCGGCAGAGGAACTGGCCGCGCAGGAAGCGGCTGCGCGCGAAAAGGCCGAGATCGAGGCGAAGGTCGCTGAGGCGAACCGGGCCTGGGAGGAGCGCCAACGGCGCGAAGCTCAGGAGGCGGACGATGAAGCGGTGCGCGCCAAGGCCGCCGCCGAGCTGAAGCTGCTGGAGGACCGGCGCGAGCATGAGCGGCTGCGCGCCGAGGCTGAAGCGGCGGCGCGTGCGGCGGCCGAAGCCGAGGCCAATGATCCGGGGCTGTTCGGCAAACTGGGCGAGGGGCTCGCCCGCTCGACCGCGCGGCTGACGGAAGGCCTTGCCGCGCTCGGCAAACGCAAGCTCGACACCGCCGCCCTTCAGGAACTCGAAGACCTGCTGATCACATCGGACATGGGATCAAAGGTGGCGGCACGCGTGACGAAGGGGCTCGCCAAGGGGCGTTTCGACCGGGAAATTTCCGGCGAGGAAATCCGCAGCGTGCTGGCCGAGGAGATCGAAGAGATTCTCAAGCCGCGCGAGAAGGTGGTCGATTTCTCTGATGGCCCGCGTCCCCGGGTCGTGCTGTTCGTCGGCGTCAACGGCTCAGGCAAGACGACAACCATCGGCAAGATTGCGTCCAAGCTGCAGGACCAGGGCGCCAAGGCTTTGCTCGTCGCGGGCGACACATTCCGCGCTGCGGCGATCGAGCAGCTGAAAGTCTGGGGCGAGCGGGCCGGCATCCCTGTCATGCACGGCGCGCCGGGCGCGGACGCGGCGGGGCTCGTCTATGGCGCCGTGGAGCGCGCGATGGCCGAGGACCTGGACCTCGTGCTGGTCGATACGGCCGGCCGGCTGCAGAACAAGACCGAACTGATGGCTGAACTTGGCAAAGTCGTCCGTGTGCTGAGGAAGCTCGACCCCCAAGCGCCGCATGATGTCATCCTCGTGCTCGATGCAACGGTCGGTCAGAACGCGCTCGCGCAGGTCGAAGCGTTCCGGCACACGGCGGGGGTGACCGGCCTCGTGATGACGAAGCTCGACGGTACGGCGAAAGGCGGCGTTCTCGTGGCGATTGCCGAGGCGCATGACCTGCCCATCCATTTCATCGGGATTGGCGAGCGGGCCGAAGACTTGCGGCCGTTCTCGGCGGCGGCCTTTGCCCGGGCCCTGGTCGGGCTCAAGGCCTGACGATCATTCCGCGGCGTCCGCCAGGCTTGTTCCGTCGTCGAACAGTTCTTCAAGGCTCCGTCCGAACAGACGGGCGATCGCAAAGGCGAGCGGCAGTGAAGGGTCGTACTTCCCCGTTTCGATGGCGTTGACGGACTGGCGCGAGACGTCGAGCTTGTCGGCGAGCTCCTGCTGGCTCCAGCCACGCTCTGCGCGCAGGGCACGGATGATGTTTTTCATCGGCCGATCAGACCGATTTGCCAAAACATGCCGCGCCGTAGCTGAAGCCGTAGGCGAGGAAGAAACAAGGTCCGAGGAAAAAGACGGGGACGGTGTCGACCGCGCCGTAGATCTGCAGAAAGCCGACGAAGGTGGCGAGTGCTGCCGAGATAGCGCCTCCCCGCGCCATGGCCGTCAGTTGCCGAAGGCGGGTGTACTCATCCGTCTCTCCGATGAGCCGCATTATGACCCAAAGCACACCGGCCAATGGCAGAGTGGTGGCGGCCGCGCTGGCGACCCGGACTGCGGTGCTGGCTGTGTCCATGTCGATGAAGAAGCTCGTCACCGCGACAGTGCCAACGTACACCGCCATCAGCGGCCAGAAGGCCTGAAGGTAGCGGCGATTGGCAGTTTTGAAGCCTTTGGATTGGGCCATCGGGAATAGTCCTTGTCAAGTTTCCTTGTCTATATGGCAAGGTTCCTTGACTAGTCAATTGACCTTTACAGGCTCATTCCGCCGCCACCGCAGACACGGGCGCGGCCTGCGCGCCGCGCACCAGGCGTCCCGGCTTGGCTCCTGTCGGTTTGCCGTCGCGGTGTGTCACCTCACCCTTGAGGATCGTGGCCGTGTAGCCGGAGGCGCGTTGCATCAGGCGGCGCCCGCCCGCGGGCAGGTCGCGGATCACTTCCGGCAGGTGCAGTTTCAGGCTGGCGAGGTTGATCACGTTGAGGTCTGCCCGCATGCCGGGCGCGATCAGGCCCCGGTCCCAGAGGCCGATCCATTCGGCGGTCGCCCGCGACTGGCGATGGACGAGGAATTCCGGCGTCAGCTTTGGCCCGCGCGTGCGATCGCGAATCCAGTGGGTCAACATCGTGGTGGTGAACGAGCCGTCGCAGATCATGCCAACATGCGCGCCTCCATCTGAAAGACCAGGGAGCGTGGCGGGGCTCTGCATCATCTCGGCAATCGGGTCGAGGCTGCCTTGGGCATAGTTGAGAAAGGGCAGGTAGAGCATGCCCTGACCGTCCCGCTCCAGCATCAGGTCCAGCGCGGCGTCCTCGGGCGAGACGCCGCGCCGGGCGGCGATGGCTTCCAGCGTGCGTTCCGGACCGGGTTCGTAATCGACCGGGTCGGAGAGCTGGAAGATCTTGCCAAAGCTGCGGAGCATCACTTTCAGGAAGGGATTGTCCGTACGCGGCTGGTCCGCGAGGAGGCGCGCGCGGAAGGCCGGCTGGCGCAGTGCGGCGACACGCTCCGCGGGCGGAAGATGGGCAATCTCATGGTAAACGGGGTGCGCGCTGAACGGGTTCAGCGTCAGGTCGAGGCCGAGCAGCACGCCAACCGGGCGGGGGGCGACTTGCGCGCGGATCGGCAGGCCTTCAGCTGCAGCGGCTTCGATGGCGCCGAGCAGCAATCGCCAGCCTTCAGGGGCCACGTCTGCTTGCGCCAGTGACACCGAGAGCGGGCGGCCTGAGACTTCGACGAGGCGCCGCAGCATCGCGGCCTCCTTCTGGGGATCGTTGAAATCCGAGACAAATTGCAGGACGCCGCGCCCGGCTTCGGCAAGGCCCATGGCGATGCCGGTGAGCTCCTCCTGCGAAGCGGTAAGGGTGGGCGTCGGCTGGCCGTCCGAGGTGCGGTGGTTCAGGGTGCGCGACGTGGAAAAACCCATCGCGCCGGCGAGCACGGCGTCCTTGGCGAGCTGTTTCATCGCGGCGATGTCGGCGGGGGTGGCATCCTCACGGTTGGCGCCCCGGTCGCCCATCACGAAAACGCGCAGTGCAGCATGCGGAAGCTGCGCGCAGACATCAGTGTCGAACCGGCGCCCGCTCAGGAAATCGAGATAGTCGGGGAAGCTTTCCCACGCCCAAGGCAAGCCGGCGGCCAGGACGGGGAAGGGGATATCCTCGACGCCTTCCATGAGCCGGATCAGGCGGTCATGGTCTTCGGTCTTGCAGGGCGCAAAGCCAACGCCGCAATTGCCCATCACGACGGTGGTGATGCCGTGCAGGGACGACGGGCTGATCGCCTCGCCCCAGGTGGCCTGGCCATCATAGTGGGTGTGCAGGTCCACGAAGCCCGGGGTGACGACCTGGCCGCGCGCGTCGATCTCCTCGATCCCGCGACCGTTTACCTTGCCGACGCCCGTGATGACGCCGCCGGAGACCGCCACATCGCCCTCGAACGCCGGTGCACCGGAGCCGTCGATGATCGTGCCGCCCCGGATGATCAGGTCGTGTGTCGCCATGGTGTGTTCCTCCGGAGGGGAGGATGCCTCAAGGGCAGGGGGTGTCAAACCCTGACGCTGCTTCCCCCTCGCGCAAAACCGGCGTATCCGGCCCGCCCATGCCGCCCGAAATCCTGCCCGTTGTGCTTTGCCTTGTGTCCGCTCTCACGGTGGCGGTCACCAATGTGATGGTGAAGCGCGGCGGCGATGTGCTGACAACGCGCATGCTGGTGGCGGTCGTGATGGGCCTCTCTGTGCTGCCTTTGCTGCCGTTCACGCCGCTGCCTCCGCCGGGAACCTGGGGGCTGATCGGTCTCTCGATGATGGTCCACTGGTTCTACCAGTTCTGCGCGATCCGCGCGCTGCACCGGGGAGCGCTGTCTCTGGTGTTCCCGGTCATGCGCGGACTCGGCCCACTGGCCACGGCGGCCTTCGCGGCGCTCTGGCTGCAGGAGGACCTGTCGGCGCTACAGACCGCCGGGCTGGTGCTGGCCAGTCTCTCGATCCTCGTCTTCGCGCTGCCGACGGCGGCGACGCGGGACGCGCGGCGCCTCGACCGGACGGCCCTGTTCTGGGCGATGATGACGGCGGTGGGGGTAGGGCTCTACGCCGTTGCCGATACGCGGGCCGCGCGGGCGATGGAGACACCGCTGACCTTCGTGGTCTGGCTGTTCCTGCTCGACTGGATCGGCGTGACCGCCGTGTTCCTGTGGCAGCGGCGGGGCCGGGTGCTCTCGGCGGTGCGGCCAGAGCTGCGCAACGGGATTGTCGGCGGGCTGGCGGGCGCGGTCTCCTACGGCCTCGCGATCTATGCCTACACCCTGACAGATGCGGCCGTGGTGACAGCGCTTCGGGAAACCTCGGTCGTGTTTGCGGCGGCGTTGGGCGCCTGGCTGCTGAAGGAGGGCTTCGGGCGCCGCCGGATCGCTGCCGCCGGGGCGCTCGCGGCCGGTCTCGTGCTGATGCAGGCGGCGGCATGAAGGTTGCGAGCGGCCCTTGTGAACCCTTCCCCGGTTCGTGCTAAGGCCCCGCCATGAACCTCGGACGCTATCTCGCGGGCTACCTGCCGCTGAACCTCGCCAGCGGGCTTGCCTCGTTTGGCGCAGTGTACGTGTTCACGCGAGTGCTCAGCGCCGAGGAATACGGCGTCTATGCCTTGATGATCTGGACACTCGGCATGATCCACACGGTCACGCTGACCTGGGTCGAGGCTGCGGCGTACCGGTTCACGGCCGAGGCCGAAGCCAAGGGCAACCTCGCCGATCATTATCAGACGGCGCTCAGCCTCATCTTCAAGTCACTCGGTCTGGCGCTGGCGGTGGCGGCGCTGGTCTGGTTCACGTTGCGCGGTTCGCCGCTCTACGCCGCGACGATGCCGTGGATCGCGGTCCTGCTTCCGATGAACGTCGTGATCCAAGTGGCACTTCAGGCGCACAAGGCGGGATTGCGGGTTGAGCGGTATGTCTTCACCGAAAGCTTCCGCCTGCTGATGGGTTTCCTGCTGGGCGCGCTGATCGCCTGGTACTTCGGACTGGGCTCTGCCGCGCCGTTCATCGGGATGGTGATGGCGGCCGGCCTGATGGTCCTGCGCGAGGGCAAATGGCTGCTTGTGGCGGCAAAGGGCGGGCAGACCAGCCCGGCGCGCGAAAAGGCCTGGGTCGGCTACGGCGTTCCGGTGGCCGCGGCGCTTCTGCTCGATCTCGTCGTGGCCGGCGTGGACAGGCCCATGATCGCGGCGCTGATGCCGGACGGCGAGGCGGCGGTCGGCGTTTATGCGGCAGGTTACGGCCTCGCGGACAAGACGGTTCTGCTGATATGCGCGTGGGCTGCCATGGCGGGCGGGCCGCTGCTTCTGGCCGCCTATGAGCGCGGCGGGCCGAATGCCGCGGCCGAGCAGGCGCAGGGCTTCATCCGTATGCTGCTCTTTGTCGGCGTGCCGGCTGCCGTGGGGATTGCCCTTGTCGCCCGTCCGCTGGGCGAAGCGATGATCGGCGAGGGCCTGCGCGAGCAGGCCATCCAGATCCTCCCTTACATCGCCTTTTCGGGCCTGATGAACGGCCTGACGATCCACTATTTCGCCCACGCCTTCCAGCTCGTCCACCGCACGCGCGAGGGCGTCCTGCTGATGTTGGTGCCAGCTGTTCTGAAGGTTGTGCTGAACCTGATCCTCATTCCGCAGATCGGACTGATGGGGGCAGTGTACTCGACCCTCATCAGCTACGCGTCCGGGGTCGCCGTGCTCGCGCTCTTCGGCCGGCGCCATGTCGCCTTGCCGTTGCCGCCGGGCGACCTGCTGCGCATCGGTCTGTCCGCGCTGGCCATGTGGCCGGTAATCGCCGTCCTGCCGGCGATCGGCGGCTGGGCCGAGTTGATCCTCAAGGCCGGGGCAGGGGCGCTCGTCTATGCGGCTGCCGCGCTGGTGCTTGACGCTGGCGGCGCGCGGACACTCGTGCGAAACAGGTTCGCATAATCCGCCTCGCCCTTCTCTGCGTAGGACATGCCATGAACGATACCGTGAAACAGGATAGCGCCGTCGCGACTGCCGCCGGCAAGGCCAACCAGCTCTGGGCGGACTTCGTCCCGGTCATTGCCTTTGTGCTCGTATACAACGTGTTCCGGCGCGTCGATCTCTTCGGCGGCCTGATCAACAAGGACACCGCCATCTTCTGGGCGACCGGCGTGCTGCTCGCCCTGATGCTCGGCTTCCTTGCCAACCAGCTGATCCGGCGCGAGCCTGTCTCGCAGATGATGTTGTTCTCCTCGTCGATCGTTGCAGGCTTCGGCCTGATCGGCATCCTCCTGCAGGAGAAGGCGTTCATCTATGTGAAGCCGACGATCCAGCAGCTGTTCATGGCGGTGATGATCTTCGTGCCGCTGATGTTCGGGCGCAACATCTGGAAATCGCTGTTCTCGAAAGTGTTCGACCTGCCAGACTTTGCCTGGCGCACGCTCGCAATCCGTTGGGGATTCTTCTTCATCGCGATGGCGCTCTGGAACGAATACCTGTGGCGCACCTTTGCGCCGGGTTTCGAGACTCCGCTCGTGATGGCAGGAATTCCTGTCGCGCCGGCCGGAACGTATGAATTCCTTGGACTGACATTTGGCGCGAAAGACGCCGAGGATGTGTGGGCCAACTGGAAGCTTGGCAACATGGTGATCGTGCTCGCCTTCGGCGCGCTGAATACGCCGTATACGCTCAAGCATCTGCGCGAGCCCGAAGTATCGGAAGCGGCCGCCTGACGAAGTCTGCCGGATCGGCGACCCCGAAGGTCGCGGCAGGCTCATCCTGAGCGAAGTCGAAAGTGAGCCGGGGCGATATGCCTGTTCGGCTTGGCCATTCTTCGACTTCGCTCAGCAAGAGCGCTGCTTTGTTTGGCGAACTTTTCAGCGCGTCAGCTTCTCTGTGCCGGGCGGGTTGGCGAAGGGCGCGAACGCTTCATCGTGACGTGTCTTGGCATAATGCGTCAGCGCCCAGATCACGGTTGGAAACGCGAGCTCAGACCACGGAATATCCTTCCACGCGACCAGCTTCACGTCCTCGCTCTCCGGGCCGGGGGCGATATCCGACATCAGCCGGGCACGGAACATGATCTGAACCTGTGAAATGCGGGGTACGGAGTAAACCGCCAGAAGCCGGTCGATCTGAATGTCCGCACACGCCTCTTCGCGTGCTTCGCGCCGGGCGGACTCCTCGACGCTCTCACCCTCTTCCATGAAACCCGCGGGCAGGGTCCAGAATCCCTTCCGGGGTTCGATCGCCCGTTTGCAGAGCAATATGAGATCGCCGCGCGTCACCACGCTGCCGGTCACGATCTTGGGGTTCACATAGTCAACAAAGTTGCAGCGGTTGCAGATACGCCGTACCCTGTCATCACCTTCTGGAACGCCGAGCCGAAAATCTTCGGTCTGGAAAGGAGTTGGCAATTGATCAGTCATCCAATCTTTATCCTGTCGCCTGTATGGGGAATGCGTTTGATCCGCCTACGGGGTTCTTGTCTAACGCCCCAACATCGGATCGGCCCTGTTCAAATCATCTCGTCCTTCGCCGGACCCCATCTTTAGCAAACGGAAACCAACCCATGTCCTTCAATCTCAACACCTCGCCCAGCCACCTCCTCCACCGCGCCCAGCAGATCGCTGCGAACCATTCGGCCTCTGCCCTGAAAACGGCCGGCCTCACGCTGCGCCAATTCTCTGTCCTCGCTGCCCTCTCGGGCAATGAAGGGGTCAGCCAGTCTGATCTTGTCAATGCCACGGGCATCGATCGCTCCACGCTCGCCGACATGGTCGCCCGCATGGAAGCCGGCGGCATGATCAAGCGCGCCGATTCCAAAACCGACGCCCGCGCCAAATCTGTCTCGCTGACCGTCAAAGGCAAGAAGGCCTATGACAAGGCGCTCCCGGCCGTGACCAAGGCAGACGCTGCCATGTTCGCCACGCTCGCCAAGGCGAAGCAGGATGCACTGATCCAGGGCCTCACCGGCCTCGTCGAAGACGCCGAGAAAAAAGAAGCTGCACCTGAGCCGAAAGCCAAGAAAGCCCCGGCCAAGAAAGCTGCTGTGAAAAAGGCTGTCGTCAAGAAAGCCCCGGCCAAGAAAAAGAAATAAGCTCCGCTAACCGCGAAGCTGATCTACGAGCGAGGCGCCACAAGCGCCTCGCTTATTTTTTGGCGTGACGTCTCGTCGAGCGGGCCGTCGACATGCAGGATGATGTCGCCCTCGCCCGAAATTACGAACGTCTCCGGCACGCCGGTCAGTCCGAAATCGAGCCCGCCCTTGCCTTCGGGATCCAGCGCCACCGCCGTGAACGGATTGCCGAGCCGCGCAAGGAAGGCCTCGCCGTTTTCCGGCTTGTCCTTGTACAGCACGCCGTAAAGCTGGCCCGGATGCGCAGCGCCAATCTCCATCAGGTACTTGTGCTCGGCCTCGCAGGGCCCGCACCAGCTGGCGAAGAGGTTGACGATCACGGGCTCGCCGCCGGGCGGTGGGGCAAAGGCAATCTCGCCGCCATCCTTCAGGGTAAAGACAAAGTCCGGGGCCGCGCGCGAGACGCGTTCGAACTCACCCTTGTCCGGGTACAGCATCCGCCAGGCGCCGAGCAGCCCGAGCAGGAGCAGGGCGGCCACGGGCAGGGCAAACAGCCAGCGGTTCATGTCAGGCGCCGTCCGTATCGTTGGCGGCAAGGCTCGCGAGGCGTTTGCGGGCGGCGCGGGCGGCGAGCACCACTTGCAGCGTGAGGCCGAGGATCAGCAGCGCCCCGATGCCGTAGCAGGCCCAGATATAAGCGGCGTTCTTGTCAAACTCCGGCATGGTCAGGCGCCTTCCAGTGAGGCGGCACGCAGGCGGGCAATGCGCCGCTCACGGATTTCCGTCCGCATGCTGGTCATCACAAGGCCGCCGAAAAACAGCGAATGGCCAATCGCGCTGACAAGAAGAGGGGTGAGATAAACAGCCGCCATCTTTGGCCCGTCGGCGGTAATGACGCTGGCGCCCTGGTGGATCGATTCCACCATGTCCACCGAGAACTTGATCAGCGGCACGTTGATGGCGCCCACCATGGCGAGGATCGCGCCGGCCCGGGCCGCCTTCTGCCGCGTGTCCATCGACGCCCGCAGGGCCATGTAGCCAAGGAACAGGAAAAACAGGAACAGCACGGACATCATCCGCGCGTCATTCCACTGCCACCATGTGCCCCAGGTCGGTTTGCCCCAGATCGAGCCGGTGGCCAGGCAGATCGCGGTCCAGACGGCGCCGAGCGGGGCGATCGACTTGGCGGCAATGTCGGCCAGTTCGTGGCGCCAGACGAACCAGATAAAGCTCGCGACCGCGAGGGCAGAATAGCTGGCCATCGCGAGCCAGGCGGCGGGCACGTGGATGAACATCACGCGCATGATGTCCCCGCCCTGGTACTCGTCCTTCGGCACAACCCAGAGCCCCTGCCAGAGCCCATAGGCGATGCACAGCGTACCGACGGCATAGAAGGTGGGGGCCAGCCAGTCCGACAGGCGCAGGAACTTGTGCGGGTTGGCGAAGTAGGACCACATATGACTGACCTAGCGCTCCCTCAGTCCGCCGCCAAGCGCAACGCGGCAGACATCGCGTAGGGCGCAACAGCGCAGGCAAAGAGCGTGGAGGCGGCCAGAAACATCGGCGCCCCCGTCGAACCCGGCCCGCCGGACATGGCGAGCGCGCCGAACACGGCCGTCGGCACATAGAGGGGCAGCGCGATCAGCGAGATCAGCAGCCCACCCCGTCGCACGGTGGCGGAAAGGGCGGCGCCAACCCCGCCCCAGAAGAAGAAGGCGAGGCTGCCCAGCGCATAAAGGCCGGCATTCACCAGCAGCGCCGGGCTCGCCTCGGCCTGGAACATCAAGGCGAGTACCGGCGAGAACAGCGCGAGTGGCAATCCGGCCGACAGCCAGTGGGCCAGTGTCTTGGCGGCGGCCAGCGCGGACACCGGCGCGCCGGCCTGCAGCCAGAGATCCAGCGTGCCGTCCTCGGCATCGGCCTGGAAGATACGTTCGAGCGTGACGAGGCTCTCGAGCGCCAGCGCGAACCAGATGATGACGGGGCCGACGGCCTTGAGCGTGGCGGCGTCGGTGCCGATGCCAAGCGGTACGAGGACGGCTGTTCCGCCCAGGAAGCCGAGCGGCAGCAGCGCGCCCGCGCCGCCGGCCCAGGCTTCGCCAAGGGATTGGCGGAACGCCGCCAGAAGGGGCGCGCCGCTCACAGCGTCAGGTCCGTCGTGCCGGAAAAGCCCGCCTCGCCGTGGAGGGCAGCGATCACGGCGCCGCCTTTGGCGCGGTGTTCGGCGATCAGCGCGTCGATGAGGGCCCGGCCATCGGCATCGAGCGCGGTGTACGGTTCATCCAGCAGCCAGACCGGACGGTCTTCCAGCAACAGCCGGGCAAGCGCGGTTCGGCGGCGCTGACCGGCCGAGAGGTCTCGGCCCGCAACATCCGCGGGGCGGGCGAGGCCCATCCGGGTCAGCACGGGGTCGATTCCGGTCCGCGCGCCCCAGGCCTGCGCCCAGAGTTTCAGGTGCGTGCGCGGCGTCTCAAGCGGCTTCAGCCCTTCGCGGTGGCCGACCCAGTGGTGCGCCGCGGCGCGGGTCACCTCGCCGGTTTCCGCACGCGTCAGCCCCGCCAGAATGCGCAACAGCGTGGTCTTGCCGGCCCCGTTTGCCCCGCGCAGCAGCAAGGCCTCGCCCGGGCGCACCGACAGGCTGATGCTCCGGAACAGCACGCGCTCGCCCCGGATCATGCCGAGACCGGCGCCAGAAAGAAGGGAAGGTGCCTCGGAATTCATCGGGGCAGGGATAGCCGGTTCCGCCGCTAGCGCAAACGCGGCCTTGTCGCGCGCCCGTGAACGCCTCGGCAATTGCGTGGTAAGGTTCAGGCCTATAAGGGAACGACAGCAAATCAAGGCCGACCCGCCCCATCCCAGCTCCGGGCGGCCGCGTGACAGGAGGCTCAGCCCACTCATGCCGTCTAAAGACAGCTTCAAATCGAAAAGCACGCTCACCGCCGGTGGCAAGACGTACACCTACTATTCGGTGGAGGCCGCCGCGAAGGCAGCCGGCCTCGGCGATGTCTCGCGCCTGCCGGCGTCTCTCAAGGTGCTGCTCGAGAACATGCTGCGCTTCGAGGACGGCGTGACGGTGACCCCGGACGATATCCGCGCCTTCGGCGAGTGGGCCGACAAGGGCGGCCAGAACCCGCGCGAGATCGCCTACCGCCCGGCCCGCGTGTTGATGCAGGACTTCACCGGTGTGCCTGCCGTGGTGGACCTCGCCGCGATGCGCGACGGCATCAAGGCGCTGAAAGGTGACGCGAAGAAAATCAACCCGCTGGTCCCGGTCGACCTCGTGATCGACCACTCGGTGATGATCGACGAGTTTGGCACTCCGCGCGCCTTCCAGGCGAACGTCGACCTCGAATACGAGCGCAACATGGAGCGCTATACCTTCCTCAAGTGGGGCCAGAAGGCGTTCAACAATTTCCGCGTCGTGCCGCCCGGCACCGGCATCTGCCACCAGGTGAACCTCGAATACCTCGCCCAGACGATCTGGACCGCGCCGAATGAAGCGGGCGAACTCGTTGCCTATCCGGACACGCTGGTCGGCACCGACTCGCACACCACCATGGTCAACGGCCTCGCCGTCCTCGGCTGGGGTGTTGGCGGCATCGAAGCGGAAGCCGCCATGCTCGGCCAGCCGGTCTCGATGCTCATCCCGGAAGTCGTCGGCTTCAAGATCACCGGCGCCCTCAAGGAAGGCGTCACCGCGACGGACCTCGTGCTGAAGGTCGTGCAGATGCTGCGCAAGCACGGCGTCGTGAACAAGTTCGTCGAATTCTATGGCCACGGCCTCGACAACATGCCGTTGGCCGACCGCGCAACGATTGCCAACATGGCCCCGGAATATGGCGCGACCTGCGGCTTCTTCCCGATCGATGACGAGACGCTGCGCTATCTGCGCCAGACCGGCCGCGACGAAGGCCGCGTTGCGCTCGTTGAAGCCTATGCCAAGCAGAACGGCTTCTGGCGCGGCGCCAACTATGCGCCGGTCTATACCTCGACCCTCGCGCTTGATCTGGGCGATGTCGTCCCCGCCATCTCCGGCCCGAAGCGCCCTCAGGACCACGTGCCGCTCGACAAGGCCGCGCACGTGTTCGGCGACTACATGAGCGGCGTCCGCAAAGCTGCAACAGCGCCGGCGCTGGAAAAGGCTGAAATGACGTCCGAAGGCGGAAACCCCAAACCGGCGCACGTGCCGGGCGCCTCCCACGAGGAGTCTTACCTCCTCAGTGCCGGCGTTGACGGCCATGACTGGAAACTGCGCGACGGCTCGGTTGTCATCGCCTCGATCACGTCCTGCACCAACACCTCGAACCCCTACGTGCTGATTGGCGCAGGTCTCGTGGCCCGCAAGGCGCGCGCCCTTGGCCTGACGCGCAAGCCCTGGGTCAAGACCTCGCTGGCGCCCGGATCGCAGGTCGTCTCCGAGTACCTGAACGCTGCCGGCCTGCAGGAAGATCTCGACGCGCTCGGCTTCAACCTCGTCGGCTATGGCTGCACCACCTGTATCGGAAACTCCGGCCCGCTGGCCCCCGAAATCTCGAAATCGATCAACGAGAACGACCTCGTCGCCGTCTCGGTCCTCTCGGGCAACCGCAACTTCGAAGGCCGGATCAGCCCGGACGTGCGCGCCAACTATCTCGCCTCGCCGCCGCTGGTCGTCGCCTATGCGATCGCGGGCGACATGAACATCGACATCACGAAGGACCCCATCGGGGCGTCGAAGGACGGCAAGCCGGTCTATCTCAAAGACATCTGGCCGACGACCAAAGAGATCGCCGACATGGTGCACGCCGTCGTCACCCGCGAGATGTTCATTTCCAAGTATGCGGACGTGTTCAAGGGTGACAGCAAATGGCAGGCGGTCGAGACCACCGACGCCGAGACCTATGACTGGCCGATCA
>JAIXVM010000174.1 GCA_027482995.1 Hyphomonadaceae bacterium
CGGCTGATGGACGCGTTGCAGCGGATGGCCAGCGCCATCGCCAATTCCAGCCGCGCGGCCCGCGCCAGAGCGAGCAAGACACCCGGTTTCCGCATCCTGATGGCGCGCCCTGTGGGCGCTGCGTCCCGCCGCAATGCGAAGTGGCTCAGCGGCGCTCTGGAGCGCCATTTGCCGGTTTTCTCGTTTGGGGCGCCGTTTTCGCTGGTGCCGATGGGGCCGATCCGGGGCGGACTGGCTACGGCGGCCGTTGCCAAGGCCCGCAAACGCATGGCCACTGCGGACGCAGACCTGTTCGTCTGGTCCAGCCGACAGAACAAGGGCGAGCGGGGCCTCGAAGTGCACGGGCTGAGCCGCGGCGGCGGACTGACGGCGGCCGATGCGCGCCTGTTCAGCATCGCGCTGCCGAGCGCGCGCAAGGCGCAGACCGAGGACGCGGCGCGCGTGGCGGCCTACCTGATCGCGAAACACCTGCAACCGGCGCTCAGCGATCCGCAGGCCTTCCGCGCCGAGAAGATCCGCGAACTTGCGGCCGAGCTGGACAGCGTGCTCGCGCAGGACCTGCCGGTGTCGCAGGCGCTCCGCAACGAAGTCGAGGCCGACTTCTGCTCCGCAGGCATCCGCGTGGCCGAAGACATGGGCGAACTGGGCCCGCTGGAGAAAGTCATCCAGATGCGGCGCCGCCACCTCGAGGCAGCCTCGCTGTCAGCCGATACGGGCCGCATCATCCAGGCGAAACTCGAGCTTGGCCGCGCGCTGATCGTGCGGGCGGAGAAGCAGTTTGACCAGGCGGTGGTGAAGGAAGCCATCAGCCACCTCGCGCAAGCCGTTGAAGGCCTGCGCAGCGACCCGACGATCCAACGGGCACAATCCGCCTCCGACGCCTTGTTCAAGGCGCAGGCGATGATCGAGTCGCGCAAACGGTTTTCGTTGAACTTCGGGTCGTAGGGCGGGCTCTCTGAGCGCGCCTCGCAAGCCCCTTCTCCCAAGGGAGAAGGGGCTCAAGTATGGCTAACCCGCCTTCAAAGGAGGCAGCGGGCAGCTCACGCCGGTGCCGCCGATGCCGCAATAGCCGTTCGGGTTCTTGGCCAGGTATTGCTGGTGGTAGTCTTCGGCGAGGAAGACTTGCGCACGCGGGCCGACTTCGGTGGTGACGGGCGCGCGGTGGCCCTTGGCCGAGAGTTCGGCGTTATAGGCGGCGATCATCTCGCGCGCCGCGCGTTCCTGCTCCGGCGTCGTGAAATAGAGGGCCGAGCGGTACTGCGTGCCAATGTCATTGCCCTGGCGCATGCCCTGGGTCGGGTCATGGCTTTCCAGGAACAGCTTCATCAGGTCCGCGAAAGTGACTTCGGCGGGGTTGAAGATCACCTCGACGATCTCGGTATGGCCGGTCTGGCCGGAGCAGACTTCCTCATAGGTCGGGTTGGGCGTGATGCCGCCGGCATAGCCGACGCGGGTCAGCCACACGCCTTTGGTCTGCCAGAAGATGCGCTCGGCGCCCCAGAAACAGCCGAGACCGAAGACGGCGGTCTCATACCCGGCGGGCGCTTCGGCCTGGATCGGCCGGCCATTGACGAAATGGGCAGCGGCGGTGGGGATGGGTTTCGTGCGGCCGGGCAGGGCGGTCTCGCGGGTCGGCAGGGCGGCGGGCTTGCGGGAGAAGAACATGGGCGGGTTTCCCTTGGTTTGACCCCAGATATGGGCATGGTTTGCAGCCGCGGCAATCACAAGCTTGCGACCGGGACAGTCATCCGGTATCTGGCACCGTTCTGCCCGGTGGGCAGGGTTGGAGAGGTGGCCGAGTGGTCGATGGCGCACGCCTGGAAAGTGTGTAGACGTTAACGCGTCTCCAGGGTTCGAATCCCTGTCTCTCCGCCAGCCCCACAAGGCAGCATTCGCAACAAGACCCTGAAGTGGTCCCTGAATGCGGGACTTGTCCGAGCCGCTCGTCGAACAGATGGCGGGTGCGCGGTTTCTGCCCGCCGGCAAGGACAGGTCCAGTTCGAGCCGTTCGAGGATGGGTCGGTCGGCGATGCACGGCATAACGATCCGCCGGGCGATTACAGGGACGGCGTTCCCTGTACTCTGTGTACGGACGGATTGCGCGAGAACGCCATGTGGCCCTCCTCTTGTTCTGAGAGGCGCGCATCGGTCTTTTCAAAGTCCGTCTGCTCACGGGGGAGGGGTTAGACCCTGGGACGCAACCCGAAGCCGCTTGGCTCAAATCGGGTTTGCCGGCTCAGACTTGTCTCGAGCGCCAGAAGCAAAGAGCGCGGCCACCTTTGCCTCATCGCGTAGATTCTTGCGATCACAGAAGTATTTCGTAAAGCATGGGCGCTAAACAAGTACCAGTTCAATCGAGAATTGGTTCCATGCTGTCTGACGTTTCTCCACTCCAGAGTTCTGCGCGGATCGGTTCGCCGATCTCGCCGGGAGTCGGACGTATCGTCTCCCATCTAAGCGTGGCCCTGTTGAGTCTGCGCCGGGCGGTCGGCTTGATGGCGAGCGACAATCGTCAGAAAAGCGGACCCGAGTTTGACGGCGCGCAGCTCTTGCGGACGTCCTCCGCCGCCATCATCGGTACGCTGTTCATAAATGCGTTTGGCCTTTTTCTTCCGATGGCCGTGCTCGAAGTTTATGATGCGATCATTCCGCACGAGGCGTCGGAAACCCTAGTTCTGCTTGTTGTCGGCTTTATCTGTATCACCGCAATCGAATTCTTCCTTCGCGTCGGACGGTCGTACGTTTCGGGATTCGGCGCGGCCAAGTTCGAAGCGCAGAACGTGTCGCTCGCCGTTGAGCGCATTGCCCATGCCGAGCGCAAGGCCATCAATGCCGAGCAGGTGACGCGGCATGTCGCGCGCGTCACGTCCATCAATCGCCTTTCGGATTTCTATGGCGGACAGATGCGTTGGGCGCTGCTCGATATCCCGTTTGTCTTCGTCTACCTGGGCTTCATGGCGTTGATCGCCGGATGGCTTGCTCTTGTGCCGGTCGTGCTGCTCATCGTGTTCGTCGTCATCTCCGCGAGTGTGACCGAGCCGATGCTCGAAATCTCCCGCGCACGCGATGAAGAGGATGCGCGGATCTACGACTTCATCGGCGAGACGCTGTCGGGCGTTACCGCCATCAAAGGATCCGCCATGGAAGCGTTCATGGCTCGCAGGTTTGAGCGCTTGCTCGGCCGAAGCCGCCAGCTTGGACATGACGCCATCGTTGCTGCGGGTCACGGAGAGACACAGTCGGCCCTATTCGGGAATATCACGTTCATTTCGATTGGCGCGGTCGGCGGCCTGATGGCGATCAATGGCAATCTGAGCATCGGCTCGCTGGCGGCGAGCACCTTGCTTGCGGGCCGCATCATCCAGCCGGTGATGCGCGCGAGCGGCATTGTTCGCAGCATGAATCTTCTGACCCTCGCCCGGGAAGAAGCTGCGAAAGTGCTCGCACTCCCGCAGCAGCCGTCGACGGGTTCTGGCCTGTTGCTCCCGGCGCGCCCAAAACTCTCCGTACAGGGACTACGCTTCCCGACGTCGGCCGCCGTGATGCCGCCTCTGAATCTTGAAGTTCCATTTGGCGAGACGGTGTGCATTACGTCGTCCGACACCGCGGCCCAATCAGCGCTTCTGCTGAAGCTGGCCGGCGCGGATACGGGGGTCGAAGGCGACGTGATGTTTGGCGGCTTGCCGGTCGAAGGCCTCGGGCTCGCCGGGCGCCGGGGTATAGCCTTTACGTCCCCGCAGACCGCTTTGTTTGATGGCACGATTCTTCAGAACCTGACGGCTTTTGGTCATGGCGCCACGCTCGAGGAAGTCGTCACCATCTGCGATCTGCTCGGCGTGCGCGAAGAGATCGACCGGCTTCCGGCCGGGTTCGATACAGTTGTATCCGGCCAGGGACATGGCGGTTTTCCGGACAGTCTCGCGCAGCTCATCGTGATTGCCCGGGCAATTGCGCTCAGACCTCGGCTGATCGTGCTCGATGAGCCGCAAGCCTTGTTGGACCGGAAAGCGGACCAACGGCTGCTCGAGGGTCTGCGCCGCCTGCGCGGATGCGCCACCATGATCATCGGGTCGCAGCGCCCCTCTTATCTGGCGCTCGCTGACCGGACCTTCGTGCTGGAGCAGGGGCAGCTTGTGCTCCGGCCGCGCAGCACTGAGGATTCCAGACCACCGGCGGCCAGCATGGCAGGTGGCAGATGACAGCCAACACAACGCCTCCGGCCCAAAACCGGGTTCACCAGATCTGGAGCGAGCTGCGGTCGAGCTTGGGTGTGGGACGCCCGCCCGCGGCGCCGAGCGCGACGCCAATCGAAAGTCCGTACATCGCCTGCCTGGCCTATATCGGGGCCGCCATAGGCGTGTCCTGGGAACCGCGTCAGCTCGCGGAAGCCCTCCCGTTTGGCCAGCCGATTGATGGTATCGCGAGTTTTCGTGCCGTTGCGAAACGGCTGGGATGCGACACGCTCGTGCGGCGCGCGCGTCTGACGGCAATCGCGTCCAGCGCGCTTCCCTGCATCATTGTCACCACCGCTGGCCCGCTCCTGTTCAAAGGCATTGATGCCGGCGGGATGCCCGAGCTTGTCGTACCGCGCGGATCAGGCGCAACGGCAAGCATCAACCCCGACCGCAGCTACCTCGTTTGCTTCATTGCGGCGAAACCGGAGACCGCCGAGGAAGACAAATCTCCCTGGATGCAGCGGCAGCTGGTCCATCTGAGCGGTCCGGTCTGGGCCATGGTCGGGCTCTCGCTCCTGATCAACCTGCTCGGTCTTGCAACGCCGCTCTTCACGATGGCGGTCTATGACCTCGCGGTCCGTTCGGGTGCCATGATGACGCTTGGCTATCTGCTGATCGCTGCCTTGCTGGCGATTGGTGTCGAGCTGCATTTGCGTCGTGAACGAAGCCGGCTGGTTGCGGAGACCGGCTCGCGCTTTGACGCCGCGCTTTCGTCGGCGATCTTTCAACGGATTCTGGAATTGCCGCTTCGCATGACGGAGTCGGCTCCGGTCGATGCGCAAGTCCGGCGTTTCAAGCAGTTTGAGAGCATCCGCGCCATCTTCACCGGGCATGTCATCAACGCCCTGCTCGACTTTCCGTTCATCCTCATCATGGTCGGGATCATTTTCATGATCGCAGGCCCGATCGGTTTTGTACCGATTGGGCTCGCTGCCATCTATGCGCTGATCATGGTGTTCGTGCACCCGGCCCAGGTGCGGCTGGCCTTGCGGGAAGGGCAGGCGCAGAGCGCGATCCAGTCATCGCTTTCGGAGACCGTATCGAAACTCGCCTCGATCCAGCAATTGGGCGTGCAGCAAGGCTGGTCCGCGCGGATATCGAAGCTTTCGTCCGAGGCGGCGGAAGCGAGATTCCAGTTACAGTTTCTCGACAACATGCTCCAATCGCTGACCCAGGCGATGCTGATGATCGCAGGCATCCTCGTGCTCGGCATTGGGGCCATGCAGTGCATGTCCGGATCAATGTCGATGGGCGCACTTGTCGGAACGATGATGTTGATCTGGCGGGTTCTCATGCCGATCCAAGTCGCCTTCATATCCAGCCACAAGATCAGCCAGTTCCGGAACGCAATCACGCAGGTCAACCAGATCATGGCGCTGGTGCCGGAACGCCGGACGGCCTCGCCGGCGCCGCTGCGGCGGAAGATTCATGGTGCGCTGCGGCTTGAGGGCCTGGGGTACCGGCATGCCGGTGACTTTGAGCCGGCGATCCGCGGCATCAACTTGTCCATTCCCGCCGGCCAGACGGTGGCGATCTGCGGCGCATCGGGCTCCGGCAAGTCCACACTGCTCAAATGCCTCGCCGGTATCTATGAGCCGGCGACGGGGGCCGTTTATCTGGACGGCCTGAACCTGCGGCAGATGCGGGTTGCGGATTATCGGACCGTGGTTGGCTACCTGCCGCCTCGTGTTCGCCTCTTCCATGGCAATGTCCTGCAGAACCTGAGGCTGATTGCTCCGGGTACGACCGAAGAAGCGCTGTCCACGGCTTTGGGACAGGCGGGCGTGACGATGATCGGCTCCCATTTCCCGAACGGTCTCAGAACCTTCGCCAAGAACTTCGGCGGCGCGCAGCTTGATGAAGCCCTGCAGCTCCGGATTTTCCTCGCGGGCCTCTATGCACGCCAGGCACCTTTGCTGCTCCTCGACGATCCCGGTTCATTCCTCGATGCGGAGGGTGATGAAGCCCTGCTCGCACAGATCCATCGTGTGCGCGGCAAGACGACGATGATCCTGACAACCAACCGGCCGTCCCATATGCGCGCTTGCGACCGGCTGATTTATCTCCATCGCGGCAGCGTCGCGCTGGATGGGCCGCCTGAAAAAGTCCTCGCTGCGATGGCGGCGTCAGACGCGTCCAACGCGTCCAAAATCCACCCCGCCGCTTGAACCCCCTTTCACCCGCAAAACCCGAGATCCTCATGACCAACTCAATCGCTCCTTTCTTTGAGATTGATGCAGACCTTGATCCGCAAGTGGGTGACGCAGGCACCGGGCAGTCCGCGAAGGTGGTGCGCCCGGCGCTCCCGCTTGAGGCCCAAGGCGATGTCTCGCGCCAGTTCTTCGTTCGCAGCATGTGGCTTATCATCGCCTTCAGCGGCGCACTGCTGACGATTGCCGCGATCGCCCCGATCCATAAGGTCGCGGTCGCCGAAGGTCAGATCCTGCCCGAGGGATCGGTTATGGCAGTCAGTAATCTGGAGGGCGGAATCGTCGCCGAAATCCTCGCGAAGCCAGGTCAGGAAGTGAGCGCCGGACAGACCTTGATCCGCATGCGGGCCGGTGGGGCGGCGAGCGATTTCGGCCAACTGGATGCGCAGCGAGCTGGTTTGGCACTCTCTCAGATGCGTCTTCGCGCGCTACTTGACGGAACAAATCCGGACTTCACGGCGCTCGAGACAGATTCAGCGCGCGTCGCGGAAGAAGTGCGCACGTTCGAAGCCGAGCGCGCTTCGCTCGAAGCTGTGGCGCAAACTCATCAAGCGCGCACAGCTCAGCTTCGTTCGGAGATTTCGATTCTAGAACGTGACTTGGAAGGGTCTGTCCAGCAGCTCCAGCTCGTATCCGAGCGGATGGAAATGCTGAACGGTCTGTTTGAGCGAGGCTACACTACGCGCGCGTCAGTTCTTGAGGCCGAGCTTGAGCTGAACGAGACACGCACCCGCGTTGATCGGCTGAAGGGTCAGATCTCAAGCGCGCGTTCAGCGGTTGCGCAATCCCAGAGCGAATTGGCTCAATCGGTTTCTGAACGCCAGCGTGCTTGGTCAAGCGAACTATCGCGTGTGACAGCACAACTTGAAGCAGCCGAGGCCGGCGTGGACAAAATGGCTGAGCGGCTGGCCGATCTCGACCTGCGCGCACCTGCGGCTGGCCGCGTCCAGACGGTCACTCCAAAGGCTGTTGGCGCGGTCATCCGTCCGGGCGAGCCTGTCGTCGAGCTCGTTTCTTCGGATTCTGAATTGCTCGCGGAAGTCCGGATCGATCCGAAGGAAGTTGGCGAAGTTCGAGTGGGTGCAGACGTTAAGGTTATCATCACTGCATTCGACAGCGAGATCTACGGAGATGTCTCCGGTGTGGTTCGCCGGATATCTCCGATGACTTTCTCCGAGGACGGGAGCGGCAGTTTCTATGTTGCGACCGTTGCCTTGTCGCGCACGCGTCTCCAGGCCCGGGGTGAGTTCCACGACATACTCGCTGGAATGACCGTCCGTGCCGAGATTATCACCGGCCAGCGTACCCTGCTCCAGCACCTGTTCAAGCCGATTGACCGTGCGTTGCAGCGCGCATTCCAGCAGGGCTATTGAAAGGCTTGGGGCATACGCTGGCGAAACATCTCCGCCTGGTAAATTTATCGCTCAAATTTCAAGCAAATTCAAACCAGCGGGTTGAGGGAGTATCGGTCTTTCTACTGTAATTCATGATCATCCCATCGGAGTGATGATCGTGATTGACCCAGTTGAGGCCTTGAAACGCGCGGAAGCCAAACAAGGTCTGCAGAACAATAGCTCGCCGGCTCCAGAGCGGGTCGAAACGGTTGCCCCGGTCGTCCAAACTGGCAGTGTCGGATACGGGTCCGAGACGGATCTGGCCGCTCCTTCCAATGACGAGGCATCTCACCTTTCAGCCAGCAGCGCCGCCGTGCGAGAGGCAAATTCGGCGGGCCCGCCGCAAGCGGCGTCCATTGCCCGCAGCCACAACGAAAGCCAAGTCGCGTCTGCTGGCGCTGAGCCTGCGGTTCAGCAGGCCGGCGCGCAGATCGTCCGGCCGCCTCTAGGTACGATGGACTTCAGCCCCGATCTGTCTTCCGAAACCATGCCGGCGAAATCTGAAGGCGGCCGTTCGGCAGCCCCGGGGCCGGAAACCGATGCGGTCGCAAACGACCACGCTGGCGCCGCCCTCGTTCCACCGGCCCCAAAAGCTGACGATGCCGGTTCGGTGAATGCGGCAGCTGCTGAGGTGGCGCCGCCGTCCGGATCGGAACCAGAGCCCTCTGTGCCGGCGGTCCCGGTCAACGAAGCACCCGTGATTACATCTGCGACGAGCTTAGTATTTGCAGAGAACGCTGGCGGCGTGGTTTACACCGCGACCGCCACTGACGCGGACGCAGGCGCGCAGCTGACGTTCAGTCTCAGCGGCGCGGATGCTTCGCTGTTCGCTATCGACACCGCGACTGGCGCCTTAACCTTCATCACCGCTCCCGACTTCGAACGCCCTGCCGATGCCGGTGGCAACAACGTCTACGACCTGACCGTCACCGCGAGCGACGGCGTCAACCAAACGAGCCAGGCAGTCGCGATCAACGTCACTAACGTGAACGAAGGCCCGGTTTTGACGTCCGCGACGAGCGCAGTGTTTGCCGAGAACGCGGGCGGCGTGGTTTACACAGCGACAGCGAGCGACGTGGACGCAGGCTCAGCCCTGACGTTCACCCTCAGCGGCGCGGATGCGTCCTTGTTCACGGTCAACGCGGCGACCGGCGCTGTCTCGTTCCTCTCGGCGCCCGACTTCGAGCGTCCTGCCGATGCCGGTGGCAACAACGTCTA
>JAIXVM010000093.1 GCA_027482995.1 Hyphomonadaceae bacterium
ATAGTCGTTGGCGTCACCGAGCACTTCGAGCAGCAGACCCTGCACGCTGAACGCGCCGAGCGACTGACCCGCCGAACCCTCGAGCCGAATATGCAGCCGGCCTTCCGGCAAAGACTGCATGCCGAACTTGCGTGTGATCCGCGAACTCGCCCGCGCGCCGATGGCCCGCATCGTGTTCTGCACACCGTATTCGAGCTGCATCTTCTCGCCGCGCTCGAAGAATGGCTCGGCATCGCGCAGGATCTGCGCGTCGAGTGTATCGGGCACAGGCTCTCGGCGGTTGGGCTTGTAGACGACGGGCGCGTCGGTATCGACCTGCACGAGGAGCGGGTTGAGATCGAGGTCATCAAGATGGGCCGCGCCGCGGCTGACCTGTTTCAAGAGGTCCGTCCGGCCAATCGCTTCGTCGAGCGACTTCAGGCCAAGCGAGGCGAGAATTTCGCGCACGTCTTCGGCAATGAAGCTCATCAGGTTCACCACCTTATCCGGCGAGCCCGAGAAACGCGCGCGCAAGGCTTCGTCCTGTGTGCAGACGCCAACGGGGCACGTGTTCGAGTGGCACTGGCGCACCATGATGCACCCCATCGCCACGAGCGACGCCGTGCCGATGCCATACTCCTCGGCGCCGAGCATCGCCGCGATGACAATGTCGCGACCGGTGCGCAGGCCGCCATCCGTACGCAGAGTGATCTTTTCGCGCAGGTTGTTCAGCGATAGCACCTGGTGGGTCTCTGCCAGGCCGATCTCCCAGGGCAGGCCTGCATACTTGATCGAGGTCTGCGGGCTCGCCCCCGTGCCGCCGACACCACCGGCGATCAGGAGGACGTCCGCCTTCGCTTTCGCAACACCGGCGGCGACGGTGCCGACGCCGGACTGGGCGACCAGCTTCACGCAGACGCGGCAATCCGGATTGATCTGCTTCAGGTCGTAGATCAGCTGGGCGAGGTCTTCGATCGAGTAGATGTCATGGTGCGGCGGCGGTGAGATGAGCGTCACGCCCGGCGTCGCATGACGAAGCTTGGCGATGAGTTCCGTGACCTTGAAACCGGGCAATTGGCCGCCCTCGCCGGGCTTGGCGCCTTGCGCCACCTTGATCTCGATCTCGCGGCATTCGTTCAGGTATTCCGCCGTGACACCGAAGCGCCCGGACGCAATCTGCTTGACGGCCGAGTTCATGTTGTCACCATTCGGCAGCGGGCGATACCGCGCACGGTCCTCGCCGCCTTCTCCGGACACGGACTTTGCGCCGATCCGGTTCATGGCGATGTTCAGCGTGCCATGCGCTTCCGGCGACAGCGCGCCGAGCGACATGCCGGGCGTCACGAACCGCTTGCGGATCTCGTTGATCGACTGGACCTGCGACAGCGGGATGGCCTCGCCTGCCGCCTTGAAGTCGAGCAGGTCACGCAACTGGATCGGGTCGCGCGCGTGCACGGCGTCGACATACTTGCGATAGATCGCATAGTCGCCGCGGTCGCACGCCGCCTGCAGCGTGTGGATGAGATTGCCATCCAGCGCGTGCAGTTCGTCCGAAGCCCGAAGCCGGTAGAACCCGCCGACGGGCAAGGAGATGACGTCCTCGTCGAAGGCCTTCTGGTGACGCACCAGGGCATTCTCTTCGAGACCGGCAAGTCCGAGACCCGAGATACGGCTCGACATGCCCGGGAAGTAGTCGGCCACCAGCGCGCGGCTCAGTCCGAGCGCTTCGAAATTGTAGCCGCCGCGATAGGACGAGATAACGGAGATGCCCATCTTGGAGATGATCTTGAGAAGGCCGGCCTCGACCGCTTCCTTGAAGTTCTGCACGGCCCGGCCGAGCGTCAGCTCACCCAGCAGCCCGCGGGCATGGCGGTCCGCAATCGCGTCCTGGGCAAGGTAAGCGTTGACGCAGGTCGCGCCGACACCGACGAGCACCGCGAAATAGTGCGTGTCCAGACATTCGGCAGAGCGCACGGTGATCGAACAGAACGTCCGCAAGCCCTGCGCCACGAGATGCGAATGGACAGCGCCAGTTGCGAGGATCATGGGCACAGCAATGCGGCTCGCCGACTGTTTCTCGTCGGTGAGAATAATGTGCTCGCGGCCCGCCCGGACAGCTTCCTCAGACTCGCGCCGGATACGCTCCAGCGCCTCTTTCAGGGCGGAACCTTCAGCCGTCACGTCATCTGCTGCAAAGGTACAGTCGATGATCTCGGTGCCAAGACCCAGACGCGTGATCAGGCGCTCATACATGCCGGTGGTGAGCACCGGGCTTTCGAGCACAAACACTTCCTGCTGGGATTTGTCCGTGTCCAGAACGTTGCCGAGGTTCTTGAACCGCGTCCGCAGACTCATCACCCGGCCTTCGCGCAGGGGATCAATCGGCGGGTTGGTCACCTGGCTGAAGTTCTGGCGGAAGAAATGGCTCATCGGCCGGTAAGCCGACGAGAGTACGGCCGGCGCCGTATCGTCGCCCATAGACCCGATGGCCTCCTTGGCGCTCTCCGCCATGGGGGCGAGAATCAGTTCCAGGGTTTCCAGCGTGAAACCCGCCGCCGTTTGGCGCCGCAGCAGTTCTTCACGCGTGAACAGAACCGGCTCCGGCCCCGGGCCGATTTCCGGCTCAAGTTCGACGACCGCCTGAAGCCACTCCTCGTAAGGTGCCTGCGCGGCGAGGAAGTCGACAATCTCGCGGTGGTCATAGAACTTGCCCGTCTGAAGGTCGGCCGCAATCATGCCGCCGGCCGGGATCGAGCCGCGCTTCGCAATCTCGTGATTGCCGAGCGGGCACATGCCGGTTTCCGAACCAACTGCGAGGATACCATCCGTCGTCAGAGCATAGCGCAGCGGCCGCAAGCCATTGCGGTCAAGTCCCGCCACGGCCCAGCGCCCGTCATAAGCGGCGATGCCGGCCGGGCCGTCCCAT
>JAIXVM010000287.1 GCA_027482995.1 Hyphomonadaceae bacterium
ATTCGGTGACCTGCTTGCCGTCCTTGAGGACGATGGCGTCCTTGCCGACCATGTCGATGCGGCTGACATGGCTGTCGAGGTTGACGCGGATCATCGGCCAGTTGAGGCGGGCAGCGACCTGCTCGATGTGGGTCGATTTGCCGGTGCCGTGATAGCCCTGCACCATGACGCGGCGGTTGAACTCGAAGCCGGCGAGGATGGCCAGCGTCGTCTGCGGGTCGAACCGGTAGGCGGGGTCGATCTCCGGCACGTATTCGGTGCGCGTCTTGAAGCCATGGACGACCATGCCGGTGTCGAGGCCGAACAGCTTTTTCAGGTTCAGCTTTTCGGTGGGCTTCAGGCCTTCGAGGGCGTCGGTGGCAGGCATGGCGGTCATGGGGTCGCGGGGCTCGGCACAGCAGGAGGAAAGGATGAAAGCAGCGTTCTAGCACGGGATGGCCCCGCGCCTAGTGCGACGTAAGGGAAATGGCAGGCGGGGAGGCCGGGCTCAGGGTTTCGAGAAGGCGATCAGGACCTGGTCGGTCTTGCCGCGGATTGCGGGGTCGAAGACGTTTGTCAGGCCGTCATCCGCAGGATTGTGCAGGAGCGCGGAGTCGCCGTCGAGCGTGAAGCCGGCATCGCTGGCCATCTTGAGGATATGCGCGGGATCGATGCGGTGGGTGTCGCCGCCGGTGGTGGGCGGCGTGCCTGCGGGCGCGACGTGGTCGATGACGATGAAACGCCCGCCCGGCTTCAGGACGCGGGCGATTTCGGCGAAGCTCTTGTTCGGGTCGCCAAGGCCTTCGGGGGCGCCTTCCGGCTTGTACCAGAGCTCGTGCGGACCCTGGAACCAGGTGACGATGTCGACCGAGGCGTCCGGCACGGCAAAGGTGTCGAAGTTGGACTTGAGATATTCGACATTCGTCAGGCGGCCATCGATCCGTTTCGAGACGGCGTCGCCGAGGAAGGCATCGAACCCGGCGGGGTTCTGCATGAACACCTTGCCCGTCTCGCCGACAGTGCGGGAGAGGAGTTCGGTGAAGTAGCCGCCGCCGGCCTCGATCTCGAGAATCGTGTCGCCGGGCCGCGGCGCGAAGAAGGCGAGGACGTCGGCGGGCTTGCGGTTCGCATCCGCCGCAATGTCCGCCTCCGGACGACCGGGCGCCGCGACGACGGCGGCGTAGTCAATGGCGGCGGGCTTGGCGGGTTCTGGGGCAGCGGCCTCTGGCGCGGGCGGGGCGTCCGCGGCGGGCGGTGTCGCGCAGGCAGTCAGGGCCGCGAGAACGAGGGCGGCGGCGCCGGATGTCAGGCGGGACTTCAGTTGGATCTTCATGGTGTGGTCTCTCCCTCTCCGGCCCGGATCAGCGTCAGGGCGTCTCGCCTTGCCAGACGATGTCTCCGGCGATCACCGTCATCACTGGCTTCGCCTTGAGGATGTCAGCTTCGGGGACGGTCATCAAGTCGCGGTCGAAGACCGTGAAGTCGGCGAGCTTGCCCTGTTCGATGGTGCCGAGATCGGCTTCCTGGAAGGCGGCGTAGGCGGGGCCGGTGGTGAAGAGCGCGAGGGCGCGGGTGCGGGAGACCGCTTCTTCCGGGTGCCAGCCCTCCCCTGAGGCGCCTTGCAGATCCTTGCGGGCGACGGCGGCGTAGAATTCGATGGTGGGTGAGCCGACTTCGACGGGGGCGTCCGAGCCGCCGGCGACGACCGTGCCGAGATCGAGCAGCGTGGCCCAGGCATAGGCGCCGCGCAGGCGGTCCATACCGAGGCGGGCGGGGGCGAATTTCAGGTCGCCAATGGCGTGGCTCGGCTGCATCGAGGCGATGAGGCCGAGGGCGGCGATACGGGCGAGATCGTCCGGGTGCACGACCTGCGTGTGTTCGATGCGCCAGCGCAGTTCGGGGCCGTAGCCGCCGGCCTCGACCGCGTCGAGAATGCGGCGGTTGGCAAGGTCGCCGATGGCGTGGATGGCGAGCTGGACATTGGCGGCCTTCGCTTCGGCCATCAGTTCGGCGAGTTTGGAATCGTCCATCAAGGACAGGCCGGACGTGTCCGGACGATCCGTGTACGGTTCGATCAGCTGGGCGCCGCGGCTGCCGAGGGCGCCGTCCATGTAGAGCTTGACTGCGCGGTTGGTGATGCGGGCGGTCTCGTATTCGCGGTGCTGGGCGAGCAGCAGGCCGCCGACATTGAAAGCGTTATAGATGCGCTGGGGCAGCTTGCCTTGATCGTCGAGCGATTTGAGGAGCGGGGCATGCTGGCGGTCCACGCTCATGTTGTGCATCCCGGTCCAGCCACGCGAGGCATAGACTTTTGCGCCGGTTTCAAGCGCGAGGGAAATCGCGGCGTCATCCGGCTTGGCGATGAGCGGCTCGACGAGCGACATGGCATTGTCGATCAGGATGCCGGTCGCCTTGCCGCTGGCATCGCGCTCGATCTTGCCGCCGTCCGGATCCGGTGTCGTGTTTGTAATGCCGGCCGCCTTGAGGGCGGCGGTGTTGGCAACCAGGGCGTGGCCATCCGAGCGGCCGAGGATGACCTTGTGGGTGCCTGTGACGGGATCAAGATCCGAGGCCATCGGCATGCGGCCTTCGGGCCAGCCGGTCTCGATCCAGCCGCGCCCGACCAGCACCGAGCCTTCGGGCTTGCCGTCCAGTTCGGCTTCGACGCGGGTGACGAGTTCGGCGACCGAGGCGGTACCTTCGAGGTTCAGCGTCAACTCGCGCTCGCCAATGCCGAGGAGGTGGGCGTGCGCGTCGGTGAAGCCGGGATACATGAAGGCGCCGCCGAGATCGATGATCACGACTTCATCATCGCCCCAGTCCGCAGACATCGGCGGGATGGTCGCCATGATGCGGCCGTCCTCGCCGACGAGCACGCCGGTGACGGTTTGCGGGATGCCGGCTTCGTCCGTGAGGCCGGTGTAGATCGTGCCGTTGGTGAAGACGCGGACCTTTTCGGTCGCCTCGGTTTCGGGCCCGATCGTTGGCGTACAGGCGGCCAGGACGAGCGCGGCGGCAGACAGGAGGGCGAGACGCATGGGTTAGGCTCCGGCGTTGGACACGGCAGGAGTGGCACGGTTTCAGAATGGCGGCAAACGGCGGCGCGCGTCTGGTCGATCGCCCTTGTCGCGGCCCAAAAGCCGCGTATCGTCGCGCCGGAGAAGCGCCAAACCGGAGGAATCGAGATGCGCCTTGCCCTTGTCCTGAGCGGGCTGATGCTGCTCGCGAGCTGCTCGCCGGACGCCGCCGCCCCGCCCGAGGCGGCAGTTGAAGCCGCTGCCCCCGAAGCAGAAACCCCGGCAGGCGCGGCGCCCTCGGCCACCCTGTCGACTGGCGACACGACACTCAAGATGGGCGCTGCCGCCCAGGACGTCGTGTATCCGGCCGGCGCGCCGGCCTATCCGGGCAGCACGGTGATCGGCTCGATGAAGCTTGATCCCGTTCGGGCGGGCAGTCCCGGCCAGTTGCAGATTTATGCCGAGACAACCGATGACCCGCTCGTTGCGGCGGAGTTCTACCGGGCCGCGATGGCAGAGGCGGGATTTGCGATCGGGAATGACTTCGTCAACGCGCAGGGCGGCGTGCTGCAGGCCAAGACGGCGACGGGCGAGCCGGGCGCGATGGTCCAGTTCGCGGTCGCCGAGGGCAAGACGGTGCTGACCATCGCCGGCGACGATCCGGCCGGGTGAAACGCAAAACGCCGGACCTTGGGGCCCGGCGCATTGGTGTTCAGCTGAAGCCGCGCTTAGGCAGCGACGGCTTTTTTCGCGATGTCGCGTTTGATTTTCAGCGCCTTGTCGGACAGGGCGTCGTCCTTGGCTTTCGCTAGGAAGGCGTCGAGACCGCCGAGCTTGTCGACGGTGCGCAGGGCTTTCGCCGCGATGCGGAGACGGAAGTTCTGGTCGAGCGCTTCCGAGTGCAGCGTGACCTGCACGAGGTTCGGCAGGTAGCGGCGCTTGGTCTTGATCTGGGAGTGGCTGACGATATGGCCAACCATCGGCTTCGTGCCAGTAAGTTCACATTCGCGGGACATGGCCTCGCTCCGGGTAAAAGTGCGTGTCTGATCTGAAGGCGCGCTCCTACAGGCTGGGGGGGGATCATGTCAACCGGGGCGATTCATGACGGTTGGCACCCGATTGGCTGCAACCCGGACGTGACGGATGGCGCGCGCCATCTTATGTTGCCCTGCGGGCAAAGGCGATTCGGGCAGCCCTTGCCAACTGGCTGTTCAGGCCGTGTTGGGAAGGGGTATTCTATAAGGAGGCGAACGGTGCCTCCCGGACCGGAAAGGACTAGAGAAGACCCATGAAGCGCAGCCTTCTGTTTGCCGCCGCCGCCTCGCTCGCCCTGCTCGGCGCCTCTGTCGCCCAGACGGGCCCGTCCACGAGCGCATCGACCGTGCTCGCCAGCATCAAGGGCGGCGCGCCGACCCGCATGGTGTATGAGCTGGACGCGAAAGCGATGGTGTTCATCCTGCCGGCCACGGGCCGCGCCAGCTTCACCGTGGACATGAAGCCGGACTCCTACACGATCAAGTCGCGCGTGCGCACCACCGGCCTCGCCGATGTGTTCGTGAACTATGACATGAACCTCAATGCCTCGGGCACGACGAGCGCGGCAGGCCTCAAGACCACGAAATACGTGTCCCAGAACAATGACGGCAAGAAGAACCGGCGTGTCGAAATCGACATCACGGACAAGGGCTTCAAGATGTCCGCCAAGCCGAAATTCGGGAACCTCGGCGATCCGGCGGCGACCGCCGAACAGGTGCTGCTGACGAATGATCCGCTCACGGCGCTGATCACGTTCGCTCTCGAGCCGCGCGCCAAGGGCGCCGATCCGTGCGGCGGGCCGATCAAGATTTTCGACGGACGCCAGTTGACCTACCTTCACCTCAAGCGCGGCAACGCGAATACGGTGAAAGTGAAGACGCCGGGCTGGTCGGGCCAGGCGATCGAGTGCCACGTCACCATGGACAAGGTCGCCGGCTACAAGAAGGGCGAGTCGAACAATGACACGCTGACCGGCATTTCCGGGCCGCTGCGCATGTATCTCGCGCCGCTGGACAATGGCGCGCATGTGCCGGTGAAGATCGTTGCGGATACCGACAAGGTCGGCAAGGTGACGCTGACGGCAAAAACGCTGCGTTTCGAACCGCTGGTGACGACGGCGGCCGCGACCAAGACGGGCGGCGGGCGCTAGTCTTTCGGCAGCCGCCGCAGCGCCGCGATCAGGCCTGCCATATCGTCCGGGAGCGGAGATTCGAAGCGGAGTGTCTTGCCGGTGACGGGATGATCGAAGCCGAGGACGGCGGCGTGGAGGGATTGGCGGGTCATGGCCTTGGCGGCGGCGATGGCGGCGGCGTGGCCCTCCCCGGAGCCGAGCGCGGTGAGCTGCATCTGGCGGCCATAGACGGGATCCCCCAGAACTGGCACGCCGATATGGGACATGTGGACTCGGATCTGGTGCGTGCGGCCGGTTTCGAGCCGGCACTCGATCAAGGCGGCGGCCGGGACGTGGGTGTGCTTGTCACGCTCGCCGAAGGTTTCGATCGCCTTGTAGTGCGTCACCGCGCGGCGGGCGGCGGGGCTGTCCGGATTTCTGTGTACGGACATTTTCTTCCGGTCGGTTTGTGAGCGCGCGATGGCGGCGTCCACGGTGCCGACGAGGGGACGCGGGGCGCCGCGCGTGACGGCGAGATACATGCGTTCGATATCGTGATGCTCGAACAGCGCGGCGAGGCCGGTATGCGCGGGTTCGGTCTTTGCGGCGACCATCACGCCGCTGGTCAGCTTGTCGAGCCGGTGGACAATGCCGGGACGCTCGACCCCGCCGATGCCGGAGAGCTGGCCCTTGCAATGATGGAGCAGCGCATTGACGAGGGTGCCATCTTCGCTGCCCGGCGCGGGGTGGACCGCCATGCCGGCGGGCTTGTTGAGGATGATGAGGTGGGCGTCCTCGAACAGGATATCGAGGGGGATGTTCTCCGCCTGCGGCTCGGCGGCAACCGGGGCTGGCAGCGCGACGGCGTAGACGCTTCCCGGCTTGATGGCGGCCCGCGGGCTGACCTCGGGCGCGCCATCGACGGTGACGGCGCCTTCCTCGATCAGCGCCTTGGCGCGGGTGCGCGAGATCTCGCCCCCCTTGGCGGCAAGGAAGGCATCCAGGCGCTGGCCTGCATCTTCGGGGGCGGCAGTGATTTCGATCCGGCTCATCGCGCCGCTTATAGACGCGCACGCCGCACTTCGTCATGCTGGCTTCACATGACCGCGCCATAACGCGGCAGATTTGTGGGAGACTTCAGCATGACACTGGTTACACGGCGCGGACTTCTGGGCGGCGCAGCCCTTGGCACAGTGGCGCTGGCGGCGTGCCAGACGGCGCCAAAGGCCGCCCCCGGCTTCGAGGGCGAGCTGGCCTTCCAGCACGGCGTGGCCTCCGGCGATCCGTTGCCTGACCGGGTGATCCTGTGGACCCGCGTGACGCCGCTCGCCGGCACCGGCCCGGTGACGGTGAAATGGGATGTGACGGAGGCCGGCGCGGCCGCGCCGGCGGCGTTCGGCGAGTTCGTGACGTCCGAGGCGCGCGATTATACGGTCAAGGTTGATGCGACGGGGCTGAAGCCCGCCACCGAGTATACTTACCGGTTTGCGGCCATCGCGGCGGACGGTGCGGTGCTGTCGCCTGAGGGGCGCACGCGGACGACGGCAGCGAACGGCACGGCGCCGGTGAAGCTGGGCGTGGTGTCCTGCTCCAACTGGCAGTTCGGCCTGTTCACCGCCTATCAGGAGCTGTCGAAGGAACAGGGCCTCGATGCCATCGTGCATCTTGGCGACTACCTCTATGAATACGGCACGGACGGATATGGCGGCGACATCGCCGAAAAACTGGGCCGCAAACATGATCCGGCGACGGAGATTGTCTCGCTGTCGGATTACCGCCGCCGCCACGCGCAATACAAGAGCGATGCAAACCTTCAGGCGGCCCACGCCGCCGCGCCCTGGATCTGCACCTGGGACGACCACGAAAGCGCCAACGATTCCTATCGGACCGGCGCCGAGAACCACGATCCCGACAAGGGCGAAGGCGACTGGACCGAGCGCAAACAGCGCGCGCTGCAGGCCTATTTCGAATGGATGCCGCTGCGCGAGCCGAAACCGGGCGAAGTGACATCCGCTGTGTGGCGCACATTCCGGTTTGGTGATGTGGCGACCGTGCATGCGCTCGAATCGCGCCTGACCGGCCGGTCCGAGCCGCTGAGCTGGGGCGACGCGCTGGCGGGGGCGACGACGCAGGCTGAGATCGGCGCGCGGGTGATGGCGACGATGGCGACAGTCGCCGATCCGGCACGCACGATGCTGGGCGCGGAGCAGGAAGCCTGGCTGGCAGACGAGTTCAAGGCGTCGGTCCAGTCCGGCGCAGCCTGGCAGGTATTGGCCAACCAGGTTATCATGGCAACGAACAAGCTGCCTGACTTCACCAAGATCATGACGCAGGCGCAGATCGATGCGCAGGACCGGCCGGAAGTGTTGGCGTTCATTCCGTTCACGGCGCTTGGCCTGCCGTTCAATCTCGACGCCTGGGACGGCTATCCGGCGGCGCGCGAGCGGCTTTATGCAAGCGCGAAGGCAGCTGGCGCGGCTCTGGTAACCCTCGCGGGCGACACTCATACGGCGTATGCCAACGAGCTGCATGACGCGTCTGGCGAACGGCGCGGCGTCGAGTTCGGCTGCACCTCGATCAGCTCACCCGGCCTTGGCGCCTATGTCAAAGCGATGCCGGATCTCGGCCAGCAGATCGCCGACGCCAACGAAGAGATCATCTGGCACGATCCGTTCGGACACGGATATACGCTGGTGACCCTGACACGCAACGACGTGAGCGCGGCGTTCAGGAAGGTCTCGACGGTGTATTCGCCGGAGTTCACCGCTGAAACCGTGGCGGCGTTCAAGGCGGCGTATTCGAAGGACGGTGTGACGGAACTCGCCCGGGTTTGATCCCGGGCGAAAGCCGACAGAAATGCGCGTCAGCTGGCTTTCAGCTGGCGCAACTGTTCCTTGATTTTCAGCTTTTGTCGCTTGAGGTCCCTGACCGTCAGATCATCGCTGGAGGGGCGCTTCTGTTCGGCGGCGATCTGTTCGTCCAGGTGGCGGTGCTTTGCAGCGAGCTCACTGATCCGACCATTGAGCGACATGGGCAGTCTCCTTGTTTTTCAGCACGGCACTTCGGGCCGTTTCCTAAACATGCCACAACCGGCAGGCCGAGTCATGCAAGACCTCACCGGATTTGTTAAACTGTCAGTAATCCGCCCAAGGATTGCTCAGCGGATGGCGCGCCCGGCCGCCTTGCGTCTTGATTTCTCAAGAAACATCGCCTGATCGGCCCGGGCGATCAGTGCCGCGGCGCTCTGGCCATTGCGCCACTCGACGACGCCGCAGGAGCCGCCAATCTGGACGATCGGTGTGGCGCGGTTCGACTGGTCGCGCACTTCCAGCGCGTCGATCGCGGCTGCCAGCTGGGCCGCCTTGCGCTGGCTGTCATCGAACGTGGCATGGGCGAGCACGACGCCGAACTCATCCCCGCCGAGACGGCCGACAATGTCGGTCTCGCGCGTGCGTTCCATCAGGATGTCGGCGACCTTCAGGAGCACGCTGTCACCGGCGGCGTGGCCATAGATGTCATTGACCAGCTTGAAATTGTCGAGGTCGATGAAGATCAGCGACAGGGGCGTCTGGAAGCGGCCCGACAGGGCGATCTCGCGGCGCACTTCGCGTTCGAACGCGCGGCGGTTGAAGACCGGGCAGAGGGTGTCGTTGTCGGCCAGCAGCTCCGAATCGGCGAGCGCTTCGCGCAGGCCGCCAGCCTCGTTGCGCAGGGACACCACTTCCTCGCAGAGCGCCTCGATGGCAGCGCGCGTGCGCCGGTCCAGCCGCGTCATGTCGAGGCCGAGCGCATCGAGCAAGGCGCGGTATTCGCCGGAATAGGTTTGGAATTCATCTTTCGCCATGTGGCGAAGATACAATCAAAACGCCGACCTGTAGAGCCCCAAGGGTGTTTCGCCTGCTGCGCGAGCCGTGGAGAGCGCGGTTTTCCGGAAACCGGGTTCCACTTTCCAGACCGCCGCTCTAAGGTGCGCGTTTTCCGGCAGCGAGGCGGGTATGGGGACGGACAAAGCTCCGGTTGTGGGCATTATCATGGGCAGCCAGTCCGACTGGCCGGTCATGCAGGAAGCGGCCCGGATGCTGGAGGCGATGGGCGTGGCCTATGAGGCGAAGATCGTCTCAGCCCACCGCACGCCCGACCGCCTGACGGAGTATGCCAAAACGGCCAAGGGACGCGGGATCCAGGTGATCATCGCAGGCGCCGGCGGCGCTGCCCACCTGCCGGGCATGGCGGCCGCGATGACGCCCCTGCCCGTGCTGGGCGTGCCGGTGCAATCCAAGACGCTGTCGGGCCTCGATAGCCTGCTGTCGATTGTGCAGATGCCGAAGGGCATCCCGGTCGGCACGCTGGCGATCGGCGAGGCCGGCGCGGCCAATGCCGGGCTGCTTGCTGCGTCGATCATCGCGCTGCAGGATGCCGGCGTTGCCGCCAAACTTGATGCCTTCCGCGCGGCGCAGACGGCCAGCGTGAAAGAGGTTCCCGAGGGATGACGCCGCTTCAGCCCGGCGCCACGATCGGCATTCTCGGCGGCGGCCAATTGGGCCGGATGCTGGCGGTCGCCGGAGCGCAGCTTGGCTTCGACATGCTGATCTATTCGCCGGAAGACGATCCGCCGGCGGGGCGCGTGGCTGCCGGCGCGCGCAAGGCCGGCTGGGCTGACAAGGCCGCCCTTCAAGCGTTTGCGCGCGACTGCGATGCGGTGACGCTCGAGTTCGAAAATGTGCCCGTCGAGGCCCTCGCCGCCATCGAGGCGGCCGGAACACCTGTCCGGCCGGGCGCGAAGTCCCTGTCCGTGTCTCAGGACCGAGCGAGCGAAAAAGCCTTCCTCCAGGAGATCGGAATCGCGACCGCCGATTACCGCGTCATCGACGCGCTGGGCGATATCGCGCCGGCGCTGGAGGCGCTGGGCGGATACGGCCTGATGAAGACGCGGCGTGAAGGCTATGATGGCAAGGGCCAGGCCTGGGTGCGGTTGGGACATGGCGGCATCGCCGAAGCCTGGGAAGCGCTCGGCAAGCGCCCCTGCATTATCGAGGCGCCCGTGCGGTTCGAGTGCGAGATTTCGGTTCTCGTGGCGCGCTCGGTGACAGGCGAGACCTGTACCTGGGCGCCGCCGCGCAACACGCACGCGAACGGGATCCTCTCGAAGTCGTCGGTGCCGTCGGGCCTGCCGAAAACGGTTGAGGACGCGGCGCGCTGGAAAGCCGTGGCCCTCGCCGAAGCCCTCGGCCATGTCGGTGTGATGGCGCTCGAGTTGTTCGTGCTTTCGGATGGCACGCTGCTGGCCAACGAGTTTGCGCCGCGCGTCCACAATTCCGGGCACTGGACGCCGGAAGCCTGCCAGACCGGGCAGTTCGAGCAGCATATCCGGTGCGTCGCGGGTTGGCCGCTGGGCGATACGCACCGACTGTTTGATGCCGAGATGGTGAACCTCATCGGCGAGGCCGGACTTGTCGACCCGGCGAGCCTCGGGCCGCACGATACCCTGACGCTGTATGGTAAACGCGATGCGCGCCCGGGCCGAAAGATGGGGCACATCACCCGCCGCCTGGGCCTGCGCATTGGCTGACGGTACCTTGCAATCAGCCGTCGTGTTAAGCGAGTTGCATGCTTTTTGCATATACATGAGCAGCCAAAGGAGGCTGGAGTCCCCATGCTGATGCAATCCGGCCGCTCGCCGGCCAGGCTGATATTGCCGGTCAAGATCTATTCACCGGAGCGTCAGGCGGCGCTTTGGGAACAGGCGCTGCTGGCGGTGATGTTCTACAGCTTCCTGCTGGCGCTGGAAGAATACGCACTGTTGCGCAACGGCTGTATGGCCGTGCTGCTGGGCATGTTTGCCTATCACGCCCGCGAGACGGTTCCGATGCTGCTGAAGAGCTGGCCGCTGCTGCTGGTGCCGGCCATGGGCCTGCTCTCGATCTTCTGGACAGAATATCCGGACGCCGCCATTCGCATCGGCATTCTTCAAGTCGTGACCCCCTTGCTGCTTGTGACGATCGCCGCCCGGCTGCGCGGGGCCGAAATCCTGCGCGTCATCATGATCGCGGGCGCCGCTGTGGTGCTCTATTGCGTACCCTATTACGGCACCTTGGCCGAAGGCGGACCTTATCCCCAGAAAAACATCCTCGCCTACCACATGATGATCATCACGCTGGTGTCCCTGGCGGTCGCGCTGCACGAAAAAGAGCATGCACTGCTGCGGGTGATCGCAGCCGCCACGGCGGGTACGGCATTCACCTTCCAGCTGATCGCTGATTCCGCGACCTCGCTCCTGTTCGCTCTGGTCGGCGGCGCCTCCCTCATTGCGGTCAAGCTGATCTGGTTGAAAGCCGAGAAGGTTGCCAACATGCGACTGATCTTGTTTGGCGGCGTCATCGCGGCGCTCCTCGGCGTCGTGTTGGCATTGTCCCTGATGCCGCAGAACCGGCTTGTCGCCGACTTCCTCGACCTGTTTGGCAAGGATGCCACGCTCACCGGGCGGACCGATATCTGGAAAGCGGCGGAAATGGCCGCCTCGGAACGTCCCTGGTTCGGTGTCGGACTTGAAGGCTTCTGGCAACCGAACACGGGCCTCGCGCAGACACTGGCCGAGATGACCTACAAGGATCCAGGTACGTTCATCTCCTTTCACAGCGCGTTCTGGGAAATGCGTGTTCACCTCGGCTTTGTCGGCCTCGGCCTGTTCATTTTTGCGATGTCCTGGGCCGGTTTGCGCACCTTGAACATGTGGCTTCAGAACGGATCGGTGATCAATTCGGCGCTTCTACTGTTCTTCCTGATCAACCTGGCCACATGCTTCACCGAATCCTATGCGACCGCGACCTTCAGCCCGGCCGTCAGCCTGATGTACTTCGGCGCGCTGGTTGCCTTCGGGATGGGTG
>JAIXVM010000039.1 GCA_027482995.1 Hyphomonadaceae bacterium
CTGGCAGGTCGCTTCAAAAGGCTGACGGCGAGCATGGACAAACTACGAGGCGGCGATTTCCAGTCTAAAATTCCCTACACGGATGATAAGAATGAAACGGGCGTCATCGCAAACACGCTCAGCTTCCTTCGCGACGACGTCAACCATCGGATCCTGAGAGATGCGGAGCAAGCCGAACTGGCGATGCTTGGCCCGGCGGGTTATGTGAAGGCCATTTCAGTTACGCAGGCCGTAGTTGAGCACCAACCGGACGGAACGCTGGTTACGGCCAACGAGAATTTCCTGCGCTTGACAGGGTATTCGCTTGAGGAGGTTGTCAGCAAGCCTCATGCGATGTTCCTCTCGGCCGAGGATGCCAGAGACCCGAGGCAGCGTGATCTCTGGAATCGGCTGAACCGCGGAGAGTCTGTTTCAGGCAAGTTCATGAGCGTGGGCAAAAGCGGCAGAGAAATCTGGTTCCAGGCCTCTTACAACCCGATCGTCGACAAGAATGGCCACGTCGTAAAGATCGTGCAGATCGCAGCAGACATTACCGATGCTGAGCTGAAAGCCAACGAACAGTCGGCCAGCATCGATGCGATCCAACGTGAGCAAGCCGTCATCGAGTTCAAGCTTGACGGGACAATTCTCAGCGCAAATGACAACTTCCTGGCAACGATGGGCTACACGCTTAACGAAATTTCCGGACGCCATCACTCCATGTTTGTCGCTCCGGAATATGCGGCAACGCTCGAGTACCGTGCACACTGGGAGCGCTTGAATCGAGGCGAGCATGTTTCAGGCAAGTTCATGCGCCACGCAAAAGACGGCCGAGACGTTTGGCTTGACGCAAGCTACAATGTCGTCCTCGACCTGCGCGGCAATCCTTACAAGGTCGTCAAGTTTGCGACTGATGTAACTCGGGCCGAGCTTGAGCGTCGCGCGGCAGACGCTGAGCGGGCTGCAAATGCAGCTGCGCAGGAAAAGGTCGTCTCCGGCCTCGCCCGTGGCCTTTCGGACCTGGCAGCCGGCAATCTCACGGCTCGTATCACAGAGCCGTTCCCAGGCGAGTATGAAACACTCCGCAGCGACTTTAACAACGCGATGGAAGAGCTACAGGAAGCCATGCGCGGCATTGTCGGAAATGCTTATGGCATCAGCTCGGGCGCAAGTGAAATCAGTCAGGCTGCGGACGATCTTTCCCGGCGGACAGAGCAACAGGCCGCCAGCCTGGAAGAAACTGCGGCCGCGCTCGATCAGATCACGGCGACCGTGCGCAAGGCTGCGGACAACGCCAAGCAGGCCAACAGCATCGTCGCCATTGCCCGCAGCGACGCTGAAGAATCGCGTCAAGTCGTCAACGGCGCCGTGGCTGCCATGGCTTCGATCAATGCGTCCTCGAGACAGATATCGCAGATCCTGGGCGTGATTGACGAAATCTCGTTCCAGACCAATCTTCTGGCCTTGAACGCCGGTGTTGAAGCTGCCCGCGCGGGCGATGCCGGACGCGGCTTTGCCGTGGTGGCTTCAGAAGTTCGCGCACTTGCGCAGCGCTCTTCCGAAGCTGCAAAGGAAATCAAGGAACTCATCTCGGTAAGCTCGCAGCATGTAGGCACCGGCGTTGACCTCGTCGGCAAGGCCGGCAGCGCACTGAACCTGATCGTTGGGAAAGTGAACGAGATATCGACCCTTGTCGCCGAAATCGCTGTTGCTGCTCAGGAACAGTCCGCCGGACTGGGCGAAGTCAATACAGCGATCAACCAGATGGATCAGGTCACGCAGCAGAATGCCGCGATGGTGGAGGAATCTACTGCAGCCAGCCATCAGTTGAAGCGCGAAGCCGCGGAGCTGACGGAACTGACGGCCAGGTTTCAGACTGGCGCGGCGTTGGATCAGGCCAAGACCCGGCGGACAGCAGGCGCAGCCCCAAAAACGGCGGTTCACCAGCAACGCCAGCGCGTGGCCCAGTTCGCGGCCCAAGGATCTGCGCGCCAGAAGCCAACAGACGACTGGCAGGAGTTCTGAGACCCAGCGCGCCGGAAATGCAGTTGAAAACCGGGCGGCTTCGGCCGCCCGTGACCCTACTTCGTCACGTCCTGCAGACACTGCGCGATTGTGTCCGGCGTGTCTTCGTGCGTGAAGAAGGTCTTGAGCTTCCAGTCCTCGTCCATGAGGTAGAGGAGGCTCGTATGGTCCATCGTGTATTCGGCCATGCTGTCGGGCTGCTCGACGCGGGAATAGTCCGCCTTGAAGGCATCGGCGGCGGCGCGGATTTCAGCGTCGGTTCCGGTCAGGCCCAGAAGTCCGGCCGGGAAGGCCTTGTTCGCCACGTACGCCGCCAGGGCTTCGGGCGTGTCACGACCCGGATCGACGCTGATCAGCAGGGTCTGAGGGGTGGGGGTGCCTTCCGGCAGTTTCCGGTAGGCGGCCGCGAGCGTGGTCAACGTCATCGGGCAGACATCAGGACAATAGGTAAAGCCGAAATAGATCAGCGTGGGGCGGCCCTTGAAGTCCGCTTCCGTGACGCGGGCGCCGGTGCTTGAGATCAGCGAGATCGGTCCGCCGATTTCCGGATAGGCGCGCGACAGGCAACTGGATTGCGTCCCGCCAGATTGGACGCCCGCCGGGGCCGTGGCCGCCGATTGCGCCGGCGCGTCGGTCGACGGTGAACACGAGGCCAAAAAGGCGGTCAGCAGGATCGGGAGCACGGAAATACGCATGCGGGCATAAGCCCCGAAACCTCCGCTTGGCGCAAGCGACAGGCTGCCGCATAAGACCCGCATGGATGAGACGGCGCGCGATTCACGACTGGGATTCGAAGACGCCATCTTCACGCTGGCGCCGGAAGGCCTTGGCACGGCCCAGACGGCGCTCGGCCGAACCCGCCTGCGGACCTTCATCACGCTGCGCTGGCTCGCGGTGGCAGGCCAGACCTTCGCTGTGCTGCTGGTCTACTTCGGCCTCGGCTTCGAACTGCCGCTCGCGCTCTGCCTCGCGATCATCGCCGGCTCTGCCTGGCTTAACGTCTTCCTGTCCTTTGCCTTTCCGTCGCAGCGCCTGACGCATAGCTGGGAAGCGGCCTTGCAGCTCGGCTTCGACACGGTGCAGCTTGCCGTGCTGATCGCGGCGACGGGCGGCCTGTCGAACCCGTTCCTTCTCCTTCTGCTCGCGCCGGTGACGGTGGCCGCGCTGAGCCTCGGGCCCGTGCGCGCCAGCCTGATTGCAGGGCTTGCCCTCATCCTCGCGCTGGTGATGCCGCTGGTCGCCCTGCCCCTGCCCTGGGCGGAGGAGACGGGCACACACTTGCCGGTCCTCTTTCAGTGGGGCCAGTTTGCTGCGCTCGCGGTCGGCACCGTATTCTTCACCATGTCCGCCGTGCGCGTCAGCCAGGACGAGGCCCGCCTTGTGCGCGCGCTCGACGCCGCCAGCGTCGTCATGGCGCGCGAGCAGAAACTCTCCGCTCTCGGCGCAATGTCCGCGATGACGGCGCACGAACTCGGCACACCGCTCGCCACCATACACCTTGTGGCCAAGGAACTGGTCCAGGGCATGGCGCCGGATGATCCGCATGCCGAGGACCTGCGCCTGATCGCCGAACAGGCCGACCGCTGCCGCTCGATCCTGTCAGCCATCCGCGAGGCGCGCGAGGCCAACGATATCGTCCACGCCCGCACCACGCTCGATGCCGTCCTCGAGGAGGCCGCCGCGCCGATGAAAGGCCTCGGCGTCGCCGTCATCGTGCGCGCGGTGCCGGGCGAGGGCGGCTCGAAGAAATCGCCCGTCATCGAACGCAGCCCGGAAATGCTGCACGCCGTCAGCGCCTTCATCGAAAACGCCGTCAGCTTTGCGGCGACCCGCGTGGAGGCGACCGCCAGCTGGACCAGCGACCAGGTGATCATCACGGTCATGGATGATGGCCCCGGCTTTTCCTCCGAAGTGCTGCCGAAGCTCGGCGAGCCCTACATTTCCGACCGCTCCTCAGCCCGCCTCGGCGGCGGCGACATGGGGCTCGGCTTCTTCATCGCCAAAACGCTTATCGAGCGCACCGGCGGGCGCGTTGCGTCGCGTAACCGCACCCCGCCGGCCACCGGCGCCGTGGTGCAGGCGGTGTGGCCGCTGGCCTCGGTGCTGCCGCGTAACTTGGACTAGTGGTTCAAATCACCCTATATCCCTGTCAGACGCCGTTTGACCCCCTAGGATACCGCAATATGGAACGCCCGGCCCCCGTGACTGTCCACCCGAGCCTCGAGACGCTCGAAGACAAGTCTTGTCTTGTTATGGACGATGACGGCCCGTTCGTGCAGCGCCTTGCCCGGGCGCTGGCGCAGCGCGGTTTCGTGGTCTCCGCCGTCTCGACTGTCTCCGAAGGCAAGGACATTGCCCGCCTCAACCCGCCGGCCTTTGCCGTGCTGGACCTGCGCCTTGAAGATGGCAGCGGTCTTGAAGTGGTCGAAGTGTTGCAGAAAGCCCGCCCCGAAGCGCGCGCCGTGATCCTCACGGGCTATGGCGCCATCGCGACGGCCGTTGCCGCCGTGAAGGCCGGCGCGGTGGATTACCTGTCGAAGCCCGCCGACGTCGAAGACATCATCCGGGCCCTGACCGCTACGCAGGACGAACGCCCTGCCCCGCCTGAAAACCCGATGTCGGCAGACCGCGTGCGCTGGGAGCATATGGAGCGCGTCTATGGGCTTGGCGACCACAACGTCTCGGAAAGCGCGCGCCGTCTCAACATGCACCGCCGCACACTTCAGCGTATCCTGGCGAAACGCGCGCCGCGCTGACGCGGGCTTACTCCTCCGACTTCGGAGTGTTCCGTCCGAAGTTCACCGCACCGGAATCCTGACCCGCATCGATGATCGCCTTGCGGATCGTGCGCGCCCGTGTGAATTCGCGCATCAGCATGTCGCCATCGCCCCAGCGGATCGCGCGTTGCAGCGCCGCAAGGTCTTCCGAGAACCGGCCGAGGCATTCGAGAACGGCTTCGCGGTTGTTCAGGAATACATCGCGCCACATGACGGGATCCGACGCCGCGATCCTCGTGAAGTCACGAAATCCGCCTGCGGAATACTTGACGACTTCGCCCTGCTCGACGGTTTCCATGTCGAAAGCGGTCGCAACGATGTTGAACGCGATCAGGTGAGGCAAGTGGGACGTGATCGCCAGCACGCGGTCATGCCGCGCAGCGTCCATCGTCTCGACCTTGGCGCCCAGCGCGGCCCAGAACGCCGTCAACTGCGCGATCGCTTCGTCCGCGCCGGGCGCTGCGCCGGGCACCGGCGTGAGGATATGCCAGGCGCCCCGGAACAGCGTCGCAAAGCCGGCTTCAGGCCCGGACTGCTCCGTGCCCGCGATCGGGTGACCGGGAATGACGTGGATGCGCCCATCGGCGGCGAGTTCCAGAGCCCGCGCAGCCTCGCCTTTGACCGAGCCCACATCCGTCAGGATGGCGCCCGGTTGCATGGCGGGCACAGCGCCAGCCGCCGCCGCGCCGAGCGCGCCGACCGGTACGCAGAGGATCACGCAATCGGCGCCGTTGACCGCAGTCTCAAGGGTTGAGGCGACAATGCCCAGCCCCAGCGCCTCGGCGCGCGCACGCACATCCGGGCTCGCGTCGTAAAGCACGATCTCTCCCGCCGCCGAATATTCCCGCGCTGCCCGGGCAATCGAGGAGCCGATGAGGCCGACACCGATAATGGCAATGCGAGAGAAAACGGGATCCGTCATGGCGGGACCTTTTTTGGGAGGCGGAGAAGCGGCTGCTTCGTGGGCAATGGGCCCCGCCCCGTCAAGGGGCGCTTGGGGCGCGGGGCTTTGCCACGTTGGCCAGAGCGCCGGAAAATGACCATCAAAGCGCATGAAAACCGCCTCCCCGATCCTCAGCGGTCTGCGCCAACGATGCGGCGCCTGCGGCGAAGGCCGCCTGTTTTCGGCCTATCTGAAGCTTAACGAGGCCTGTCCGCATTGCGGCCGGGACATGCGCGCGGCCGACACCGCCGACGGCCCGGCCTTCTTTGTCGGCTTCGGCGTGCTGATCATCACCGCGCCTTTCCTGTTCCTGATCCCGATGAGCCCCCTGCCGCCCGCCTTGAAGGTCGGCGCCATCATCGCCCTCGGCGGGGTGATCACCGGCCTCTCGATGTGGCTCCTGCCGGTCGCCAAGGGAATTCTTCTCAATCTCCAGATGCACCATAAGGCCGGACAGGCCGAATTCGAGCGCAAAGACGGCTGAGCCGGTCTGCTGCAGCACCTGCAAATCCGCTCGCCACCCGGGAAACGATACGTTAAACAGCGCGTGTAGTGTCACTCACCCACGAGGGCGTTCATGGCGAACCGGGACGACAAGCTGACAGCGGCTGCCGCAACCGTCGCAGCCCTTGAACGCAAGCAGGCTCAACGCCGGGGTGGCGGAAGCGAACAGCAACAGGGGTCACCAATGCGTCTGATTTTCGGAATTTTTCCGCTGCTGGTCATACCAGTCATCCTTTACAACCTGATCGCCCTGGGCGGCGGCTCGGTCGACAACACGAATGCGGCCGGCCAGCTGGTCCAGTCCGTCCAGGCCCCCATCGCGGGCCTGCTGAGCGAGCGCTTCCTCGGCCTGCCGATGATTTCCGGCGTCGAGTGGGTTCTCACCAAGGGTGACGCAATCGTCCTTCTGGCCGTCACCTTCCTGTTCCTCGAAATCCTGAAATCGACGAGCACCGGCACCGCCACGATCGTCAATCACGGCATTTCGCTTCTGCTCTTCATCATCTGCCTCGTGCAGTTCCTGCTGATGCCGAACTTCGCAACCTCGACCTTCTTCATCCTGATGGCGATGACGCTGCTGGATGTGCTGGCCGGCGTGATCGTCACCATCGTCTCGGCCCGCCGCGACTTTGGCGTGGACGGCAACGTCTAAGCTTTCTGGGTCAGGACCAGAATCGAAAGAGGCGTCCCGCGGGACGCCTCTTTTTGTTTGGGCAAGTCGCGCGCGGGCTCAGTCCTTGCGGGACAGTTCGCTGAGCTGTTTCTGGATTGCTTCCATCTGTTCCTGCATCGCGGCCATCGCTTCGGCCTGATACTCGAGGAACGGGTTGGCCGCTGCCGGTGAGGCGCGCTCGGTCCGGTTCGCCTGGAACACGGTCGGCATGAACATCTTCATGGCCTGCTCGAACATCACCATGTTGCGTTTCGCCTGTGTCTCGAACACGTTCATCGGGTTCGCCGCCTTGCGCCATTCCTTCTGGGCTTCGGAGAACGAGTTCATCGACATTTCGAGGAAGGCCGGCAGGAAGGTCTGCGCGCCGCCGCCATAGAAGCCGATCAGCTGACGGAGGAAGTTCAGCGGCAGGGCGCCCTGGCCCTTGGTTTCCTGCTCGAAGATTATCTGGGTGAGCACCTGGCGGGTCAGGTCGTCGCCGGTCTTGGCATCGCGCACTTCAAAGTCGCGCCCTTCCCGTACCAGATCGGACAGGTGATCGAGCGTCACGTAAGACGATGTCGAGGTATCGTAGAGACGCCGGTTTGCATATTTCTTGATGATGATCGGTCCGCCCGATCCGTTTTGCTTGGCCATGTCCTCGCCCTACCGTTGCCCAGTGACGTGCCGGGCAAGCAATTATTGTGCTAGTGCAAAATAGTCGCACAAAAGATGCGCTTGACCAATGCGGTATTGAAGTTGCACGCAAGGGTTAGAGAAAACGCTCTTGGGAGGAATAAAGAAATGGCGCGCACAGCACTGGTTACCGGCGGCACACGGGGTATTGGCAAGGCAATCAGCGAGACGCTGAAGGCCAAAGGCTACACCGTCGCGGCCAATTATGGCGGCAATGACGCGGCGGCGGCCGAGTTCTCCAAGGCCACCGGCATCAAGGTCTTCAAGTTCGATGTGGCCGATTATGACGCAGTCGGCGTTGGCCTGAAGTCGGTCGAAGCCGAAGTGGGACCCGTCGACATCCTGGTTAACAATGCCGGCATCACGCGCGACGCGCCGTTCCACAAGATGACCCTCGCCCACTGGCAGGAAGTCATCAACGTCGACCTGACCTCCGCCTTCAACGTCACCCGCCAGGTCTGGGATGGCATGCGCGACCGCAACTTCGGCCGGATCATCAACATCTCCTCGATCAACGGCCAGAAGGGCCAGTTCACGCAGGCGAACTATTCCGCCGCCAAGGCCGGCTTGATCGGTTTCACCAAGGCCCTCGCCTACGAAGGCGCGAAGAAAGGCATCACCTCCAACGTCGTCGCCCCCGGCTATATCGACACCGAGATGCTGCAGGCCGTGAAACCGGAAGTGCTGGACGGCATCATCGCGACCATCCCGGTCGGCCGCCTCGGCAAGGCCGAAGAGATCGCCTCGATGTGCGCCTACCTCGCGTCCGAGGAAGCCGCCTTCATCAACGGCGCCACGATGACCGTGAACGGCGCGCAGTACATCGCCGGCTGATCTGCCTCAGACCTCGGGCCGCCAGTCCGGCGGCGCGAGGGTGAAGCCCGAAAACTCGAAACCCGGCGCGACCACACAGGACACCAGCGTCCAGTGGCCGAGCGTCTCCGCTGTTTGCCAGTGATGCGCCGGGATCACGGCCTGTGGGCGCTGCCCGGCGCGCAGGTCCGGGCCGAGCACGACGGACGATGCGCCCTTCCCGTCAGGCGGCGAAAGCGTCAACGCCAGCGGCCCGCCGGCATGCCAGAGCCAGGCCTCGTCTGCGTCCACCCGGTGCCAGGCGGACACCTGATCGGCCTGGAGCAGGTAATAGATCGCCGTCATCCCGGCCCGCCCGTCTCCGGCCGTCCTGTAGGTTTCGGCATAATGGCCGCCCTCAGGGTGCGGCTGCATGTTCAGGAGGCGGATGATCTCGCCCGAACCAAGGTCCCCGGCGCGTGCCGCGGACATCAGAACCTGTCCTTCCGTCCACGGATTTCCCCGAAGGTCGCCGAGGCGTTGCCCGGAAAGCCCATCGCCAGCTGCATCGCGGGCAGGTCCGCGCGCAGGAACGGATTGGTGGCGAGCTCCCGCTCCAGCAGCGCCGGAACCGTCGGCAGGCCATTGGAGCGCTGCTTGTCGATCCAGGCGACGTATTCCTTGAGCGCCTTGTTCTCCGGCTCGATCGTCACGGCAAAGCGGGCATTCGAGGCGGTGTATTCATGCGCGCAGTAAAGCTGTGTCTTGGCGGGCAGCGCCTTCACCCGTTTCAGGCTCTGCCACATCATGTCCATCGTGCCTTCGAACACGCGCCCACAGCCGAGCGCGAACACCGCATCCCCCACAAACGCCGCCGACTGCCCGGCGAAGTGGAAGGCGATATGTCCAAGCGTGTGGCCGGGCACGTCGATGACGCTCGCGGCCGCTTCTCCCAGCATCGCGACATCCCCGCCCTTCAGCGGCTGGTCGAGCCCCGGAATCTTTTCCGCCTCACCCGACGGGCCGAGGATGCGGCAGCCTGTGGCTTCTTTCAGGCGCAGGTTTCCGCCCGCATGATCCGGATGCCAGTGCGTGTTCCAGACCTGCGTGATCGTCCAACCCCGCTTCTGAGCTTCCTCAAGGTAGCGCTCGGCGTCCGGCGTATCGATCGCTGCAGTCTGACCGGAAGCGGGCTCGTGAACCAGATATCCGTAATTGTCGTTCAGGCAGGGAAACTGGTGTATGTCGAGAAAAATGCCCATGTGCCCGTATCCCATTTCGCGGTTTGAGAGCCATCTTTAGCCCATGCGTCAGGATGCCGTCACCCTCGAACGCTTTTACGCCTCGCCGCTGGGCCGCGCGGCGGGCCGCGTGCTGACCGGCAAGCTGACCGATCTCTGGGGGGACGCAGCGGGCCTCACCATGCTGGGCCTCGGCTACGCCCTCCCTGTGCTCGACGCGTTCGGCGCCGGCCCGGCCCGGATCATCGCCGCCGTGCCGTTTGATCATGGCCCGGTGCGCTGGTCTGCGTCCGAACGGGGCAATGCCTCGGTCGCCGTGGGCGATCCCCGCCTGCCCTTCCCCGATGCCCTGTTCGACCGGGTGATTGTGCTCCACGGCCTTGAGGAAACCGGCGATCCGCGCGCCTACCTGCGCGAGATCTGGCGCGTGACCGCCCCAGAAGGCCGCATCGTGCTCGCCGCCGCCAACCGGTCCGGGCTCTGGTCCCGCGTCACACAAACGCCGTTCGGTCAGGGACGGCCCTGGACCCGCAGCCAGTTGTCGAACCTCTTGTCCGGCGGCCTGTTTCAGGTGACCGCCTCCAGCAGCGCGCTCTACATGCCGCCGCTGAGCCACAGTCTCGTGACGTCTGCTGCGGAAGGCTGGGAAGCCATCGGGCGCACCCTGGCACCGGGCCTCGGCGGCGTCGTGCTCATCGAAGCGGTCAAACGCCTCTACGCCCCGCCCAATGGCGGCGCCGCGGCCCCGGTCACCGAACGCATCCGCATCGCCCGACCCGCGCAGGCAGCGCGGCGCGAAGATCATTGACGACCGGAAATGTAACAGTATTTTCGCATACGCAGCAAACGCGAACGGCAAGGACCTGACCCATGAAGCTCATCACCGCCGTGTTCAAGCCCAGCCGGCTTGATGCTGTCATCGACGCGATTTCCGAAGCTGGCGCGACCGGCCTGACCGTCACCGAAGTGCGCGGTTACGGCCGCCAGCTTGGCAAGACGGAAGTTTACCGGGGCGCGGAATACGAAGTGCGCCTGCTGCCCAAGGTGAAAGTCGAACTCGCCTGCGCCGATGATGACTGTGAGCGCCTCGTCGAGGCGATCACTCAATCGGCCAAAACCGGCACTATCGGTGACGGCAAGATCTTCGTGCAAGACCTCGAGAGCATCCTGCGCATCCGCACGGGCGAGCGCGACGAGCAGGCGATTTCCGGCTGACCCGCCGCGCGCGGCGCTACTCGATGATCTCGTAGCCTTCCGGAATCACGAACACGTCCTGCGTCGAGGCCACACCGATTTCAGCCTCGAGCTGTTCGCCCGGCCCGTTCTCGCGCCGCTCGTAGGCGGCAACCAGCGACAGGTAGGGCGGCACATGAACCCAGCCGTGTTCGGCCGTGTTCTGCACGATCTCGAAATGCAGGTGGATGGTCGTCGCCGTCCCGCCGAAATCGTTCGAGACGTAACCGATCAGATCGCCTGCCTTGACGCTCTGCCCGGCCGTGACCGCGAGGCGTTTCATGTTGAGGTGCATGTAGTTGTAGATCCGGCCATCGCCGCGCAGTTTGACGGTGTAGGTGCCGATCGACGAGATGATGCCATCCTCGACCGCAACCACTTCGTGAAGGCCGCGGGCGTCTGCGGTCTGCTTGCGCAGCGCCTTGCAATCAGCCGCCGTGCCGACGCGAATGTCCTGACCCTGATGGATCTTGGCGACCGGGCAGAACGGCGTCGTGCGATTGGCAGAGCGCGTTTCGCAGAAATTGTCTCGCCAGGCCGCTTCGTAGTTGCGCGCGTCGCACTGGTCGCCGCCCGCGACACCGCCGCCGAACGAGAAAACCTGCGACTGAAGGACAGTTGGCGCAGACTTGATCGGGAAGACCATATCGGGCGCGTGCACGATCTGGTCCGGAAAGCCGCCGCCACTACCGGCGAGAAGCGCGCCGGGCGCATAGAATCGGAACTTGGCTTCAACCGGCTCGACAACAGGGGTCTCGGCCGGAGGCGTGACCGGTTCGCTCACCGGCGTCTCGGTGACCGGGGGCTCCGTCACGGGCGTCTCACCCGGTGTCTCGACCGGAACTTCGGCCGGCGGCTGAGTGGTGCCGTCCGTTGGCGTCTCCACAGGGTCAGTGCCGGGCGTGCCCTCAGGCGGCGTCTCCGTGCCGGGGTCCGCGGGTGTTTCACCGGGAGACGTTTCCTCGGCCGGCGTCTCGATCGGCGTACCGAGACCATCGTCGGGCACATCTGGCGGCGGCGGGCCCGGCGCGCCGGGCGGAACTTCGGCGGGCGCCTCAGGCGCTGGGCCGCCATCTCCCGGGAATCTCACAAAGTCGCAGGCCGCAACGGTCGCAAGAAGCAGCGCCGCAGCCGCGGCGGTCAGAACGTTTCGCATCAACGTGTTCCTGAAATCGCAAGGTCACGTGCAAACGCGACCGCTTGTTCCTCGGTGATACAGGCCGGAAGGTCGTTCACCATTTCCTTGCACTCAAACTCAACGAGATAGTCAGCGCCGTAACGGGAAAAGGCGACTTGCGCGCCCGTCGTCGTGGGCTGGAAATTGAAGGCGTCGGTGCGGGCCGGAGGGGCGCCGGCGCCGGGCTCGGCGATCACGACATTGGTGCCATTGACGATCGTGTCATAGGCCTCGCCGGGGAAGAACGCGTAATAGCCATCGCTTGTCGGCTGGAAGCGGATTGCTGCCTCGCCGCCTTGCGCCACTACCGGAACGGATGGCAGGAACACAGGCACGGGCGGCGCTTCGCCGCCGGAGGCAACCTGGAATGCGCCGTCCGGATTTTCGGACGACCGTGCAGCAAGGTCGCGGCGCGCCGCTTCCCAATCGATCGACGCGCCCGACTCGGCGGAAGCGGGCCGTACGGGAAGCTCGGGCGCGGCAGGCTCAGGCGCCGTCACCTCGGTCTGCTCCGCCTCCGGCGTTTCGGCAGGCCGCTGGAAGACGCGGTCGCAGGCGGTCAGGGCGAGGCTGCCCGCAAGCAGGCCGGAAATCAAAAGGGTACGGTTCATGGAGGTGTGTCCTTGCCAGGATGAGCAATGTAATCGGGATCGGCATAGGAGACGCCCTCGACATTGAGGAGGCGGTCCTGAACCGAACGGATATCTTCCGGCGTGGCCGGGGCACCGGGTGGCATTTGGTAGGCGAGCTTGATCTCGCCCGAATAGCTGGCGCCGACCAGCGCAAACTCGGCCAACGCCGGCACGCGAATCACGAGTTCATCCCACGCCACCTGCGCGGCCGCGGGATCGCGTTTGAAATTGCGGGTGATCGTGTCGATTTCCGGCGCGCCCTTGAGCCGTACAATGAAATGCACCTCGGTGCCTTCGGCGCGCGCTGGCCGCTCGACGACCTGCGCCGGCGCGCCCTGAGCTTGCGCGATCTGGACCGGATTGCCGTCCGGCCCCGGCGGCGGCAAGCCGCCTACCGGCGCATCGGATGGAAGGCTCATTGGCCCCACGATCTCATCCGCAGCGGCGGCCGAGGGCGGCACATCAACCGTCAGCACCGCTTCGGCCTCGCCGCCCGGCGCTTCGCCGGCCGGGTTGTTGTTGATCGCGGCAATCGCCAGCGCCACCGCGCCTCCGACGCAGCCGAGGCCAATGGCCCCGAGCGGTCCTCCAAGATGCAACGGCGCGCGCGATTCTGCCATGCTAACGGCCCCCGCCGCCGGTTGGAGCTGCCGGAATGCCGGCAAGATTGAGCAGGCCCGCGCCGCACGGCCGCGAACACATGTCCGGACTGCCGGCTATGGCCGTTGTTCCCGGATACTGGCTGCACAGACCTGAGCATTGCAGAGGCTGGCGCGGATCGAGCGCGCTGCGCAGTGTCGCGATCAGCTCGTCCTTGGTCGCCGAGGGCGTGCGCGCCTTAAGCAGCGCGAGCGCCGCCGAGACGTGTGGCGCCGCCATGCTGGTTCCCTGCTCGTAGGCATAGTTGCAGCTCGCGACGCCCTGGCCCGTGACCGGATCAAAGCAGTTCGTCGCGGCTTTCGTGGACAGCACGCCGTCGGGCTTGCCGTCGCCGTTGTCGTCGCGCGTCAGGTCTCCACCCGGCGCGAGCAAGGCCACTTCCGGTCCGAAGTTCGAATAAGGCGTCAGCTGACCGCGCGCATCGCTTGCCGCCACGGTCACCACATTCCGGCACCCGGCGGGCGCATAGAAACTCGTGGACATCCGCGCATTTCCCGCAGCTGACACGACAATCGCGCCGCGTTCCGTCACCGAGTCGATGGCGTCCTGCAGCGAGGCTGGGCAAGCGCCGAGCAGGCCGATCGACAGGTTGATCACATCGGCCGGATTCTCGTTCCAGACTTCCGTTGCGCCCGGACCTTCGGCCGGGATCAGACCGGCAGCCCA
>JAIXVM010000188.1 GCA_027482995.1 Hyphomonadaceae bacterium
GAACTCGAGCTGTCCGTGCGTTCGGCAAACTGCCTGAAGAACGACAACATCGTTTATATCGGCGACCTGATCCAGAAGTCGGAAGCGGAAATGCTCCGTACCCCGAACTTCGGCCGCAAGTCGCTGAACGAGATCAAAGAAGTTCTCGCCGGCATGGGCCTGCATCTCGGCATGGAAGTGCCGGACTGGCCGCCTGAGGACATCGAAGGCCTCGCCAAGAAATACGACGACCATATCTAGCCCAGGATCAATGACCGGGGCCTGACCACCTCGGAAGGACAAAACGCCATGCGCCACCAGATTGCCCACCGCAAGCTCAACAAAACGTCCTCGCACCGCAAGGCGATGTTCGCCAACATGGCGGCGAGCCTGATCGAGCACGAACAGATCGTCACCACCTTGCCGAAGGCCAAGGAAATGGCGCCGATCATGGACAAGCTGGTCACCCTGGCGAAGAAGGGCGACCTGGCCGCACGCCGGGCCGCGCTCTCGACCGTCCGTAACGAAGACGCCGTGCGCAAGCTGTTCGACGTCATGGGCGCCCGCTACAAGGACCGCAACGGTGGCTACACCCGCGTTCTGAAAGCCGGCTTCCGCCAGGGCGACAATGCTCCGGTCGCCGTGCTCGAACTCGTGGACCGCGATCCTGAAGCCCGCGGCGCCGCCGACAAGGCCCGTCACGCGGCCGAGCTGGAAGCAGCCGACCAGTAATCCTTCCGGAGACGGAACACAAAAGCCCGGGCCCCCAAGGCCCGGGTTTTTTGTTTTGGGCAATGCGCTTGACAGAATGTCGCAGCCGGGATTATACGCCCGCCTCCCGGCCGGAAAAGTTCCGCGCACGGACCACCTGATGAGCCAACCATGAAGCAGTCATATCCAGATCATGCCTGCTCCCCAAGTAGATGGGGAGCGCGTCACGCCTCCCCGCGCGTTTGCCGGTAGGCCTCTGACCTCGCACTGAAACAGTTCAACACCGCCCGCTGCGCCCACCCCTTGGCGCAAGGGCGGTTTGAGAGGAGGTGGATCATGGGCACTCCCATGACCCTGCCGGCGGCTTTGGACATGCGTCCGGCGCCGGCCGTTTCGCCATTGCTGGCTTTCCTGGCCGGCGGTCACGCTGCAGCGATGGCGCGTATCTGGCCGTCGCCGCACGAGGCCTACCTCGCGCTGCCGGCGGCTCGCCGTCACGCCGCCGCCATCCTTGCAGGCCGGGCCGGTTATCCGGCCACGCGTCTGGAGTGGATGGTCACGCGGGCCCGCGACGGCGAATTGGCGACAGAGCTGGCCGGCGCGGATGTGCCGGGCGGCCTGATGAAAGCGCTTGGCCGAATGGGCGAGGTGCTGTGGCAGCCTGAGGACTATGTCCGTTTCCTTGACCTGTTTGGCGAGGAGACGGCCTGCGGCCTCATCCGCCACATGAAAGCGCTGCGTCCGGAAACGCTCGCCGTCATTGCCGGCCTGCCGCCCGCGCTGCGTCAGGCGTCGATCGTCACCCATCTGGGTACGGACGAAGGCGCTGTCGCCGATCTGGCTGCGGCCTGGTCGGCGGCGCTTCGTATCCGCGGCGCCGCAGCTGCGCCGGACATCGCCCAGCGTCTCGGCCGTGCCGCGTCGCAGGCTGCGCTGTTCGGCATGGCGCGGGATGTGATCCAGCCGCTTGCCTTCGGTCCGGTTGCCCGGCCGCCGGAGCTGCCATGGCCGTTTCACGCGGTCCGGCGCTTCGAGACCCTGTCGAGCACGGCGCTCGAGTTCCGCAACTGCTTGCGGGATTTCGTGGCCGATCTCGCCTCGGGCCGAATGGCAGTGTTCGTCTGGCGCGGCGAGGGCGGACCGGCAGCGGTCGCGCTGCGTCAGGACCCGGCCGGCTGGCGTCTCGCCGAGGCGCGCGGCCGTGACAACGCGGAGCTGCCGGATGAGGTCCTGATGGTCATCGTTACGGCGGTTCAGGCGGCCGGTGTCCGGACGGGCGAGGCCTGGTCGTCGCTGCTGCGGCGCCTCGAGGACCGCAGCTGGGAAGCGCCGCCTCAGGCGGGGCCGGCACCTGCGGGCAACTGGCGCAGCCGGCTCGCCCTCGGGAACATCTGGGACTGATGCGGCCAATACGGGAGCCCCGGGCGAAATCGTCCGGGGCTCCTTGCTTTTCAGGGCGGTGTTTCCGGGTTAGTCTTCCCTCAAAAGGGAGGAAGACAGATGGCCGACGGTCACAAGATGGAAGAACAAGCCAAGTTCCGCGAGATGCTGGAAGGCTCGAAGGAAGACTGGGACATCATTGCCGAGCATTCCAAGCACTTCAACAAGGGCCTCGCGAAGCGCGTGCTCGACCACCTGAAGCTTCTGGACGGTGACTTTGGCGGCTTCCCGGTGGACCGTCTGACCCACTCTCTGCAGACCGCGACCCGCGCGCACCGCGACGGGCGGGATGAAGAGTATGTCGTCTGCGCGCTGCTGCACGACATCGGCGACACGCTGGGCAGCTATAACCATCCCGATGTGGCCGCCGCGATCCTCAAACCCTTCGTGTCCGAGGCCAATCACTGGATGGTCGCCAATCACGGCGCGTTCCAGGGCTATTACTTCTTCCACCATCTCGGGCTCGACCGGAACTTCCGCGACCGGTTCCGCGACAGCCCGCATTTCGAATACTGCGCGCAGTTCTGCCATCTGTACGATCAGGCGGCCTTCGATCCGGACTATGTGAGCGAGCCGCTCGAGTTCTTTGTTCCGATGGTGGAGCGCCTGTTCTCGATGCCGAAGAACTCCATGTACCTGCGCAAGACCGAGGCCTGATGACCCAGCGGGCGGAGAGCGGATGCTGAAGTTTCTTCTTTTCGCCCTGATCATCGGCGCGGTGATCGCATTTTTCGTGGCGCGCCAGTCGCCCAAGCGGCCGCCACGAGACTGGCGGCACGGGGGCGATGATGGTGGTCCGATCTTGCCGGGCACGGTGATCAGTTCGGACACGAGCCGCAAACCCGCAAACGATACGCTGCCGGACGAGGCCCGCGAGCCCGCCTTGACCGATTCCGGTTCCGATAGCGGCGGCGGTGATAGTGGCGGGGATGGCGGTGGCGGTGGCGGAGACTAGCTCGGCCTCAAGTCTCTCCGGCACCGCGACAGTTCAGCTTCCCGTCGGCGGGCACTCGCCAACATAGGCAACGCTTGCTCCAGCCGCGAGCGCTTCGCATTTGTTGCCATAGGTTTCGCCGTCGCATCCGCAAACGGGCATGTACTCACGGGTGCAGACCGTCGGGGGTTTGACGCAGGTGCCTGAGGCATCCGCCATACTGCTGCAAACGCCGGTCTCGAAGATGCAGCTGAGGCCTTCGGCGCACTGGATGCCGGCGATGCCGCTGCACATTTCGCCCGCCGCCGCGACCGGCCGGCTGATGTCAGCCGAAGGCGCCGCGTCTGCTGCCGCGTCCTTCTTCACACCGGCGCAGCCGGCGAGCAGGGTTAGCGAAAGGGCAAAAACAGCGAGGCGCATGGCGGACTCCATATCTGGAGTCAGCCTGCGGCCTCGCTTCTCGTTTGGCAAGTCTCAGCCTTTGGCGGCTTCGGCGACGCGTGCAAAGATGTTCGCGCCATGCTCGGCGCCGGCCTTGAAGGCGGGCTGGGTTTTCGAGGTGTCGGTGATCTCGGCCCATTTCGCGGCGACGGCTTCGGCGGTGAGCGCCTCACCCTGGCCGACGAATGCGCCTGCGGTCTCGACGATACGGGCCATCGAGAAGGCGCCGGCGCCGGCCGAGAGGATCATGCCGGTCGGGGCGTCTTCCTTCACGAGGTTGATGACGCCGGGCGTCACGAATTCGGGTTTCAGCGAGGCCAATGCGGCTTCCGACATCAGGCCCTCGGTCATCCGGGTCGCGGCGATCGGGCAGACGGTGTTGATCCGGATATCGTTCTTCGCGCCTTCGATCTTCAGCGAGTTCATCATGCCGACGACGCCAAGCTTCGCGGCGCCGTAGTTGGCTTGGCCGAAGTTGCCGTAGAGGCCGGTCGACGAGGTGGTGACGACGATACGGCCGTAGTTCTGGGCCTTCATGATGTCCCAGGCGGCGTGGACGGGCAGGAAGCTGCCGCGGAGGTGAACGGCCAGCACAAGGTCGATATCCTCGACGGTCATCTTGGAGAAGGACCGGTCGCGCAGGATGCCTGCATTGGCGATGATGATGTCGATGCGGCCCCATTTGGCCATCGTGTCATCGATCATCTTCTTGACGCCGGCGACATCGGAAACGGACGAGCCGTTGGCGATCGCCTCGCCGCCCATCGCTTCGATTTCCTTCACGACCGCTTCTGCAGCCGCCGAATTGCCGCCCGTTCCGTCCATCGAGCCGCCGAGATCATTGATGACGACCTTGGCGCCGCGGCGGGCGAGTTCGAGGGCGTGGCAACGGCCAAGGCCGCCGCCAGCACCGGTGACGATGGCGACGCGGCCGTCAAAGCGGATATCGGACATGGGGGACTCCTGATGCAGGTTGTATGAGTTGCGCGGTGTCACACCAGACGTTCACGTCAACGTCAAGCATGTCCGCTGCGTCATCCGGCCCCGCCTGCGGTTACGTTTCCACGATCTGACCTGTGGTCAGTCTTGCCTGCGCAGCGGGGTCATGGTTTCGTTAGTTCTGAAACAGCACTTGGGAGGAACAACGATGCTGGCCTATGTGACCCTCGGGACGAACAACAAGGAAAAGGCGACCGCCTTCTATGACGCCGTGCTCGGCGAAATGGGCGCAAAGCGGTTCTTCGCGAATGACCGGCTCCAGTTCTACGGCGTGGCGCCCGGCCAGCCGATGATCGCGATCGGCGACCCCTATGACAAAGGCTCGGCATCGGTTGGCAACGGTGTCATGCCGGCGCTCGCCGCCAAGGACAAGGAAACCGTGGACAAGGTCTACAAGAAGGCCCTCGAACTGGGCGCGACGGATGAAGGCGCCCCGGGCAACCGGATGCCGACTTTCTACGGTGCCTATTTCCGCGACCCCGACGGCAACAAGATCTGCGTCTGCAAACTCGGCTGACGGATCGCCTCGTTATTCATCAGAACGGGCGCCTGCGGGCGCCCGTTTTCGTTTTGGTCCCGGGCGGCCGCCTGCGTTGCCTTTGCCAGCTTTCCAAGCCGGGGTCAGGCGTTTAAGCCTTGAGCGGGGCAGAGTAGAGCGGGAGTCGTGGGCGATGCTGGACGGATACACGTGGGGCTGGGACAACGGCCGGGCGCTGATCGGCATCGTGCTGATCTACGTGCTGTGCTGGGCTTTCTCGTCAAACCGGCGGTCGATTCCGTGGCGGATCATCTTCTGCGCGACCTTGCTGCAATACGCTTTCGTGCTCTTGTTTTTCGGTCTGCCGATGGTGCTCGGCGCCGGTAGCACGCCCGGTGTCAGCGGCGGTGAAAACCCGGTCATCAAGGCCCTTGTGGACGCGACCCGGTATGGCACGAACTTCGTGTTCGGCTATGTCGGCGACAACACAATGGTGGCGCAGCCCTTCACGCCGTTCACCACAGCGGACGGTCTCGTTCCTCCTTCCTTCTTCTTCCAGATCCTGCCGCTGATCATTGTTGTCGCTGCGCTGTCGGCGATCCTGTGGCACTGGGGCATCCTGAAATGGATCACCGCGTTTTTCGCGGTCATCTTCCGGCGCACCCTCGGCATCAGCGGTCCGACGGCCTTGTCCGTTTCGGCCAACGTCTTCATGGGCATGACCGAAGCGCCCTTGCTGATCAGGCCCTACCTCAAATCGATGACGCGCTCTGAACTGCTGGTGATGATGACGGCAGGGTTCGCAACGATCGCGGGGTCGGTGCTGGTGGTTTATGCCACGATGCTCGACGGAAAGATGCCTGACCCGATCACGATGCTGGTTGTTGCCTCGATCATTTCCTCGCCTGCCGCGGTATCCCTTGCGCTTACGCTGATGCCGGAATCCGAAACCGCAAAAGCTTCCGAACAGACACCCGACTTCAAGTATGAATCGACCATTGACGCCTTTTCGAGCGGCGCGACCGACGGCCTGAAGATCGTCTTCAACATCGCTACGATGCTGATTGCGGCGCTCGCGCTGCTTTATCTCGCCAACGAAGGCTTCAAGGCCTTGCCGGATGTCTGGGGCGCGCCACTCTCGATCGAGCGTGTCCTCGGCTGGGTCTTTGCGCCGCTGATGTACATGATTGGTGTGCCGCTGGACGAGGCCGCCAAATCCGGAAGCCTGATGGGCGTAAAAACCGTTCTGACCGAGTTCGTGGCCTTCATTCAGCTCGCGGGCCTGCCGGCCGACGCAATGGATCCCCGCACGCGGATGATCACGGCCTACGCTGTTTGCGGTTTTGCCAATTTCGGCTCGGTTGGCATCCTGATCGGCGGTTTGACCATCATGGAACCTGACCGGCGAGACGACTTCATGAAACTCGCCTGGCACACGCTGTTCGCAGGGACTTTGGCCACCTGCCTGTCCGGCGCGGTCGTGGCTTCGCTGCCATATGAGCTGTTTTCGCGCGGTTGACGGGCGACCGTTCAGCCCCGCTGATGCTTCGCTTAAGGAAAACAGCGTGGCCGGGCCGCCCTTTCTTCGAGACAAGGCTCGGTCCGCCCAAGTGGCAAGGAGTACGCATTGCCCTTTGTAATCGACGAAGTCTTCCTGTGGCTGATCGTGATCGGCTTCCTCGCCCAGCTCGTCGATGGGGCGCTGGGCATGGCCTATGGCGTAATCTCGACCTCCGCGATGCTGGCGATGGGAATTCCCCCATCACTGGCGAGCGCTAACGTCCATGCCGCCGAAGTGTTTACCACCGCGGCGTCGGGCACGTCGCACGCGCTGGCGCGGAACGTGGACTGGAACGTGTTCTGGCGCCTCGCTTTGTTTGGCTCGGCCGGCGCGATCATCGGCGCCTTCGCCATCAGCTATGCTGACAAGTTCATGGACACCAAGATGGTCCGCCCCGTGATCGCGGGATACCTGCTGCTGATGGGGATTATCGTCATCTGGAAAGGCCTTCGTCCGAAGGGTAGCGAGCCCAAGATCGGCCGCGTGCGCGTTCTCGGTTTTGCCGGCGGCCTGGCGGATGCGATCGGCGGCGGCGGCTGGGGGCCTGTGGTCACGTCGAACCTCATCGCGCGCGGCGGCGAGCCAAGCCGGATGGTGGGCACGGTCAACATTGCCGAATTCGTGGTCACGCTGGCCGCGAGCGGAGCCTTCCTTCTGGCCCTTGGGCCGACATTCGGAAAGGCAGCGCTTGCGCTCCTGATCGGCGGGGTTGTGGCAGCCCCGATTGCCGCCTGGGCGGCGCGGCGCATCCCGCGTCAGATTTTCACAGTGATCGTCGGTATCCTCATCTGTCTGGTCAGTGTCTATAACATCTGGCGGGCGCTCGGCTGAGACGCGCCCCGATGAGGGATTGCGCGTGCAGATTCGGACCGGACTTATCGTGCTCGCCGTTGCAGGGCTTGCCCCAGGCGCGCTGGCACAGGAAGGCGCGGCCCCGCTTGCCTGCGCAGCCGACGACACGCGTCCTGAATGTTCGCCCGATAGGCCCGTCTCTATCCTGACCCTTTGGCACCCGGAGCCGCTGATAGAAGTGTGGGGCGTACGACGCCGCGCGGATGCGGGCGCGGTGTCGGTTCTGGATAACGGCGTCATCGACGAGACGGCCGCGGACCGGCCCGCCGAAATCCTGAACCAGGTGCCCGGCGTCAATATCCAGATGAATTCCGGGCAGGAGCACCTGATCGCGATCCGCTCGCCGGTGCTGAGCGGCGGGGCCGGGCAGGGAAGTTTTCTTATCCTCGAGAACGGCGTGCCGACGCGCTCGCCGGCCTTCGGCAACGTCAACAGCCTGATCGAGCCGCATCTGGAAGTCGCCGATGCCATCGAGGTGATCCGCGGGCCGGGTAGCGCGAAGTATGGCTCAAACGCCGTGCACGGACTGATCAATGTCATCCTGCCCCCGCCGTATGCCGAGCAATCCCTGCGCGCGAGCTATGGCTCGCTCGGGCGCTGGCGCGGTGATGCATCGATAAATCTCAATGAGCGCACACGCTTAAACGTGTCCTTGATGGAAGACGAAGGCTGGCGCGATGCGACCGGCGGCGAGCAGCAGAAGGTCTCGCTGACCACGATCCAGCAGATTGGCGGATGGGACACCACGGCCTGGCTTTCAGCGTCGAACCTGAACCAGGAAACCGCGAGCTTCATCCAGGGCCCGCGCGCCTATGAAGACCGCGATCTGGCGGAGACCAACCCGAACCCGGAAGCCTTCCGCGACGCATGGTCC
>JAIXVM010000133.1 GCA_027482995.1 Hyphomonadaceae bacterium
CTCCTCTATAGTACGATGATCGCGGTCTTCTCCGGCGCGCTGCTCGCCTACCTCTATTACTCGACCGTCTATTACATCCGGGTTGAGTCCGAGCGGCGCATCACCGTCGAGTTCGAGCAGTTGGCGAACGCCTACTATACCGGCGGTATGCAGCGCCTCAGCCAGGCCGTGTTCGAACGCATGACGCTGTCAGGCTCGCCCTTCTATTATTACCTTGAAGACACTGCCGGGCAGAAGATCGCCGGCCACTTCCCGAGACTGCCGGACGACCCGCCGGAATCCGGCATGAAGACCGTCTATTTCGACTTTGAACTGCCGCAGACCGATGGCTCGAAAGTGCTGCGTCCCGCGGCCGGCCGGATCGTGCGCCTGCGCGACAATGGCGGCGCGCTGATGGTGGCGTTCGATACGGCGCAGCAGACGGTCATCGTGGACCGGATCCAGAGCGCCATCCTTGTGGCCGCGCCGGTCGCCCTGATCCTCTCCCTCTTTGGCGGGGTCCTGATCACCCGCGGCGCGGCCCGGCGCGCAGAGGAACTTGCAAAAACGGCAGAGGCCGTCATCGGCGGCGAGCTCAGCCGCCGCGTGCCCATGCGCGGCACAGGCGACGAGTTCGACCGCCTCGCGCAGCGCATCAACGCCATGCTCGACCAGATCGGCAAGCTGGTGGAAGCGTCGCAAAACACCGGCAACGCCATCGCGCACGACCTGCGCTCACCGCTGACGCGCCTGCGCAACAGGCTGGAAATCGCGTTGTCGGCGCCGATGAGCGAGCAGGACGCGAACGCGACCCTTGGCGAAACGGTCGAGGAAGTGGACCGCGTGCTCGACACGTTCAACGCCATCCTCCGCCTCGCCCGGCTGGACGCCGGTACCGAGGGCCTGCGCGTGCGCATGGACCTCAGCGAAGTGGCCGAGGAGCTTGCCGAGCTGTTCGATCCCGCCTGCGAGGAAGCGGGCCTCGCCTTCCGCAGCCAGATCACGCGCAACCAGCTCGTGCTCGGCGACCGGGAACTGATCGGCCAGGCCATCTCCAACCTGATCGACAATGCCATCAAGTATACGCCGGAAGGCGGCTCAATCGCGGTGAGCGTGACGCGCGGGCCTGAAGCAATGGTCGATCTCACCGTCACGGATACGGGGCCTGGTATTCCGGAATTCGAGCGCCCGAAGGTCGTCGAGCGTTTCCACCGGCTGGACTCGGCACGCACGCAGCCGGGCTCCGGCCTCGGCCTGTCGCTGGTTCAGTCGGTCGCCGACCTGCATGGCGGCGAGCTAATCCTGGCTGACGGAAACGGGCCGAAAGACCGGCCCGGGCTCAAGGCAACGCTGCGGCTTCCGCGGGCTTGACCCTTCGGCCACCGGGCCACATGCCGAGCAGACCGGCGAGGCCGATGACCACCACGCCCAGATACAGAATGTCCACCAGCGGATTGAAGTAGACGCGGAACACCCAGCGCGCCTCGCCGTCCACATCGCGCTGTTCGCCGAGCGCGGCATAGAGATCGCCCGTGCCAGTCTTGTAGATCGCCGTCTCGGTCGTCGGCATGGCGGCGGCGGGATAGAAGCGTTTCATCGGCTCGAGCACAGCGGTCTGCGCGCCCCGGCGTGCGGTCAGCACGGCCCGGTCCGCGTACCAGTTCGGCCCTTCGATGGAGCTGATATCGTCGAGTGTGATCACCCATCCGGCCACCGTATCTGAGCCGCCGACCGGCAAGGCGAGCGTTGCCTCATACCGCCCCGTCGTCTCGACCACGGCGCCGATGACGAACAGTCCGAGCCCGGCATGCGCCAGCGTCATGGCCCAGACCCGTCGTGGCATCTTGAAGATCCGGCCGAACGTGATCGCCCGCCGCTTCAACTCCCACGCCGCGCCAAACAGGAGCCAGAGGCCCAAAGCGATTCCGAACGCGGCCCCGGGCGAGATATCCAGCGGGCCCACACCGAGCAGCACGAACAAGAGAACGAGCCCGGCCCCGCCCGCCGCCCAGCGCAGCCAGCCCTTCACGTCCGCCTTGCCCCAGGCCCAGGCCTGCACGATGGGCAAGAGGATGAGGATCAGCACGAGGATCGGCACGAAGGTCAGATTGAAATAGGGCTCACCCACAGAAATCGTGCGGCCGAACGCTTCCGCGATAAGGGGGAACAGCGTGCCGAGCAGCACCGTCAGCGCCGCCACGATCAGCACGACATTGTTGGCCATCAGCGCGCCTTCGCGGCTGACCAAGGTCCACGCCTTGCCGCCCTCCAGTTTCGGTGCGCGCCAGGCGAATAGTCCGAGCGCAAAACTGCCATAGGCGAGCAGTCCGATCAGCAGCAGCGTGCCGCGCTCGGGATCGACCGCAAAGGCATGGACAGACGTCAGCACGCCGGAGCGCACGAGGAAGGCGCCGAGGATCGAGAACAGGAACGCGAGCACGGCGAGCAGCGCCGTCCACGCCGCAAAGCCTTCGCGCTTCTCGGTTACCACCACCGAATGCAGCAGCGCGGCGCCGATCAGCCATGGCATCAGCGAGGCATTCTCGACCGGATCCCAGAACCACCAGCCGCCCCAGCCCAGCTCGTAATAGGCCCAGTACGAGCCGAGCGCGATGCCGATGGTGAGCGGCGCAAAGGCCGCCAGCGACCAGATCCGCGCTTCCTTCGCCCAAACGCGGTCAATGCGCCCTTCCATCAAACCGGCGGCCGCCAGCGCAAAGACGAAGGAGTATCCGACATAGCCGAGATAGAGCATCGGCGGATGGATCGCGAGCGCCGGGTCCTGCAGCAGTGGATTGAGTTCCGCGCCCTGGAACGGCGCCGGGTCGAGCCGCAGGTAAGGCGAGGACGCAAACAGTAAATAGGCCAGCGCGCCAGTGGCCAACAGTCCCTGCACGCCGAGCGCGCGCGCCTCGAACACGTCGCGGCCTGTGCGCATTCCGCCGGCCGCCGCGGCACCGAAACCCAACGTGACGAGGCACCAGAGCGCCATCGAGCCTTCATGGTTTCCCCATGTGCCGGCGATCTTGTAGACCATCGGTTTCAGCGTGTGCGAGTTGTTCGCGACCAGCGCCACCGAGAAATCGGACGTCACAAATGCATTGATCAGCGTAAGGAACGAAAGCGCCATCAGCCCGAACGCGGCGACGGCGATCAGGCCCGCGAGCTGGCGTTCCCCGCGCAGGCCGAACACGCCCTGGGCGAGGGACAACGCAAGCGCGAGAAAGGCCGCAACGTGGCCGGCTTCGATCATCCGCCCGCCTCGAGCGGCTTGAGTTCGCGCGGCTGGTAATTCTCGTCATGCTTGGCCAGCAGCTGCGACGCCGTGAACTGGCCCGCCGCATCGAACGAACCGGTCGCCACAACGCCCTGCCCCTCGCGGAACAGGTCAGGCGCGACGCCGGTGAAGCGCACGGTGATCGTGTTCGGGCTGTTGTCGATGACGGTGAACTGCATCGTGGCGCCGCCGTCCGTATAGGTCAGCGTTCCCGGCTCGACCCAGCCGCCGACCTTCACTTCCTTGCCCGCGCGCGGCAGCCCTTTTTCGGCAAGCACTTCCGGCGTGTAGAACAGGTTCGCGTTCTCACGCAGCGCGAAATAGGCCAGCACAGCCGCCGCCAGCACCAGAAGTGCGGCAATTCCAAATGTGTACAGGCGGCGAGTCCGGGCTCTCATCCCCTACGGTATAGGGCGCACCGAAGCCTTTGGGGAGTGCGGCAATACGGCGGGCTATTGCGGCGGCGCCGCCTCTCCCGTCTCCCCGATCGCCTCGATCATGGCGCGGAAGCGCTCACGGCGGGGGTCGTCCTCGGGCAAGCGCGAATAGATATAACGCATCGCCTGCTCGGCTTTTTCCTGGTCGCCCGCCTGCGCCGCGCCCATGGCCGCAAACATGCCGGCGCGCACCTGCGTTTCGTCCAACTCGTAGGCACGGCCGAACAGCCGGGTCGCATCCGGGCTGACTGCGCCGCCGCTCAGTTCCACGAGTACATCGCCCAAGGAGACAAGCGCCGGCACGAAATCCGGATTGCGCCGCAGAGATGACTGGTAGGCCCGCAGCGCATCTTCCGGACGGCCCTGCGCGCGCAGCATCTCGCCAATGAAGAAGTGGGGCTCCGGCGCGTCAGGCTGGTCCTTGATCGCCTGTTCCAGCCGCGACAGCGTCTCGGCGGGTGACAGCGACTGAGGATCGTTACGGATCTTTTCCATCAGCGCCGCCTGACGCGAGCTCATCGGCTGGTCTGCCATGCCCGGCTGCCCGATCAGGGCATACCCTGCCGCGCCCGCGAAGACGCAGACGCCCAGGATGATGGCGTTGGTGCGGGAAAGCGTCGGGCGTGTCATGGGCGCGGGAACCGGAGTGTGGCGCTGAGGCCGCCAAGGGAGGCGACGCCAAGCTGAAGCTCGCCCTTATGCAGCTCGGCGAGTTCCTTGACAATCGACAGCCCCAGCCCGGTGCCGGGGGTGGTCTCATCGAGGCGGACGCCGCGCTTCATCGCCGCTTCCCGCTCAGCCTCGGTCAAGCCGCTGCCATCGTCTTCGACTGTGATGACCAGTGCCTGCGGCTGATCCGAGATACTGACCCTGACCTCGCTCGCTGCCCATTTGCAGGCGTTCTCCATCAGGTTTCCGGCCATCTCCTCGAAATCCTGCTGCTCGCCGCGGAACATGGCAGAGGTCGCGCCGTCCACCGTCACTTCAATGCCCTTGGCATCGAACAGGCGGTTGAGCAGTCGCGCCAGGCCGTCGATCACCGGGCGCACATCCGTCCGGGCACCGATGGTTTCAGCCCGCGCGGCCATCCTTGCGCGCTTGAGGTAATGCTCCACGTTGGTCTGCATCGCATCAGCCTGCCGTTGAACAACATGATCCAGCTGCGACTGACCGGACGCTTCGTTCTTGAGCACAGCGAGCGGTGTCTTCAGCGCATGCGCCAGGTTGCCCACATGCGTTCGTGCGCGCTCAACCACTTCCCGGTTATGCTCTATCAGCTTGTTCAACTCTTCCGTAAGCGGACGGACTTCCGCCGGATAGTCGCCGCCGAGTTTCTGGGTCTCGCCTTCACGCACCCGCGCCACATCGGCCTGCAAGCGAACGAGCGGATTCAGCGAATACCGGATCCCCAGCAACATCGCCGCGAACACGCCGCCAAACAGGGCAATCATCGTGCCGAGCAGAAGGTTGCGGAACCGCGTCGCCGCCACATCGTTTGGCGTGCGGTCGGCCGCAGCGACGAGGATCAGCGGCGTTGGCCGGTTCTCGATGACGATCGCAAGCACAGCCACGCGGGAGCGCTGATCAGCGGGTCCGTCATAGTTGCCATATTGGGTGACCCCCGGCGCGCCCACCGCCCTTGAAATCAGGTCCGGGGTGATGGGGACATCCTCGTCCCAAAGGCTTTTCGAGCGGAAGTCGCCCGCGATGGTCTGGTCGGGATTGATGGCCACCACCGCCCAATACTGGCCCGAATACTGCGTCTGGAAGCGCGCATCGCTCGGAAAGAAGGTGCGTTCGGTGTCGGTGACCCGCCCATCCGGCAGGATCGAGTCCTCCCGTATCAGTTCGCGCGACAGCGTGATCAGCGTTTCCTGAAGGTCCCGCTCCACCAGCGCCAGCGTCTGCGCGCGGTACACGGCGGAAAGTGCAATGGCGCCGCCGATGAGGACGAGAACGCCCCAGATGGTCGCGGCAATCGTGATGCGCCGGGCCAGCGACACGCTCGACCAGCGGTCAATCAGGCTCTTCTGGGATGCTCCGGCAGCCTCGCTCATGGAGGCGGTTTAGCCTCTATTCGCGTCAGCCCGCAACGCGCGCCTCGTCATCGGGCACGATCAGCCGGTAGCCAAGGCCGCGTTCGGTCTGGATCCGGTCCTGGCCGATCTTGCGGCGAAGGCGGCCGATAAAAACCTCGATCGTGTTCGAATCGCGGTCGAAATCCTGATCATAGATATGCTCGACCAATTCCGTGCGCGGCACGACGCGGCCCTGATGGTGCATCAGGTAAGAGAGCACGCGGTACTCATGCGCGGTCAGCTTGATCGGCTCGCCGCCCACGGTCGCCCGCGCAGCGCGGGTATCGACCATCAGCTTGCCGCACTCGATGGTTGCCGCGGAATGCCCGGTCGCCCGGCGCAGAAGCGCGCGCAGGCGGGCCAGCAATTCTTCGGTGATGAAGGGCTTGGTCAGGTAATCGTCGGCGCCGGCATCGAAGCCGGAGACTTTCTCGCTCCACTGGTCGCGTGCCGTCAGAATCAGCACCGGGAAGGCCTTGCCCTCCTTGCGCCAGCTCTTCAGCACGCTCACGCCGTCGAGCTTCGGCAGGCCGAGATCGAGGATGACTGCGTCATAGGGTTCGGTCTCGCCCAGGAACTGTCCGTCCTCGCCGTCCGCGGCGAGGTCTACCGCATAACCGGCTTGGGACAGCGCATCCGCCAGTTGGCGGCGCAGGTCGGCGTCATCTTCGACAACCAGGATTCTCATGTGTCTTGCCTCGTCAAAGTCCAGGTTGCCGGTTCAGTCGCCGCGTCCGCGGACGATATTGCCCGTTTGGGCATCGACCGTAACACGAACCAGGCGTCCGTCACCGGTCTGCCACCGGATATCGTAAATCGCGCCGCCGGAAGCCTGGGAATAAAGGTCTGCGCTGATCAGCACGCCGTCCCGGCCATATTCCCTCCGCAGCGTCTGCTCAACCTCGTCGAACGGCACGTGCAGACCTTGCTTGCGGGCGTCGCGCGCCTCGCTGGGCGAGAACTGGGCGCCCCACCCCTGGTCCTGTCCCTGTGCAAGGGCGACCGGGGCGGCGAGCGAGCCAAGAATGGCGAGGAGAGCGAGTGTGCGTTTCATGAGGCTCCATATGCTGGCAAGGCTCTGAACACGAAGTGAATGGTGCAGTTCATCTGCAGTCATCCAGCGCTTGCGCCTGGCAGGCGAGCCCGTGGCCCGGATTCCCTGCCGAACCTCGATCAAATTTATATGAATTTACAGGCGTTTATCGCCCTTCCGCCCAGCGGCGGAGGCCGTCATCACGGGGGTCGCTGAGTACGATCTCTATGCGGACGTAAAGGTCTCCGGGCGGGACGACCTGAACGCCTTTGCCCTTCAGGCGCAGCTGTGCGCCGGTATTCGTGCCGGCGGGTATCTTCAGCGACACCGGGCCAGACGGCGTGCGCACGTCCACGGTGCCCCCGAGAATCGCCGTGCGCAGGTCAACGCTCAAGGCCATCCGCAGATCCTTGCCCTCCCGGGTCCAGATGGTGCTGGGCAGCACGTCCACTTCAAGCAAGGCGTCGCCCGGCGGGCCGCCCGATGGGGAGGGCTGCCCCTGGCTTTTCAAACGCAGAGTCTGACCGCTGATCATGCCGGCCGGAATGTTGACGTCGAGCGCGCTGCCATCCGCCATGGCCATCCGGCGGCGCGCGCCGGTGACGGCATCCTCGAACGCGATCTCGACCCGGTAGCGCACGTCCCGGCCCTTCTGAGGTCCCGGGTTCCGGCGACGGGCGCCGCTGCCGAACATGCCGGAGAGAATGTCCTCGAACGGATCACCCTGCGCGCCGGCGCCGCCTTCCCAGCGTCCGCCGCCGGTAAAGCCGCCGCCGCCGCCGCCGAAGCCCTTGGGATTTCCGTCCCCGTCGATCTCGCCACGGTCAAACTTCGCGCGCTTTTCCGGATCGCCAAGAATCTCGAACGCGCCGTTCAGCCGCTTGAATTCTTCTTCCTTGGCCTTGTCGCCGGGATGCTGGTCGGGATGCAGCGTCTTGGCCTTGGCCCGGAACGCCTTCTTGATGTCGGCCTCCGAAGCCGACCGGGACACACCAAGGATGGAATAGGGATCGAGCACCAGGCCGGGCTCCTCGCCGCGCATTGAATCGGAGCCTTACAAGTAAGGTGATCCGGGCTCGATTGAAAGCCATTCACCTCTTCGCCCGTCGGGCCCGACCTCGGCTACGCGCATTGCGGTCGTCCCTTCTGGAACGCTGCAAGTGGCGGCGTCCAACTCAAGCGCGCCGCCAAACCCGCTGCCCGTGTCGAACTCGGCCACGAAACGCCCGATGTTCGGTGCCTCGGGGAAGGTCCAACTGTCGGCGATGTCCGGCCCGCGCCGCAACCAGCTGGCCACGCCGCCCCGCACCTGCAGATGGCAGGGCTGCCAAGGCAGCGACGCCCGCCGCTCAAACCGGAGGGTCTGCACGCCGGAGGCGCCGCGCGCGCGCCACAGGAGGTCCATCCCCGGCTCGGCCCCCGACACGCTCGCCCGCTGAACCGAAGCGTCCAGCAGCACAAGGCGCGCACCCGCCTCGGCCGGCGCACTCCGGCTGCCACCCTGTCCGCGCAGCAATCCGCTGAGTTGCCACTCATCCGGACCGGTCAACTCCGCGACCATGAACTGGACGAGCTCCCACCCGTCCGCCGTCTCGAGCAGAGCCGCATTGCCACCGGCCAGCACCGCCGCAACCGGCAGGCTTGCAAATGAGCCTGCCTGCGCACGCACATGCAACCGCTCGTGATTATCCCATCGTCCCACCGGCCCGGCGCCCACGGCGGTCAGCAAGCGCCCGATCACGGCGGGCTGCGTAAGCAGCACGCGCTCCGTGAGATCATCCGCCGACGGACCCGCCAGCACCGCCAACTCGCCCGGCCACGGATCTGCAAATGCGGAAACGATGGGCCCGTCACCGGACAAGCTGGCGAGCACCGGCGCGTCGATTACAACGAGATCCGGCTCCGGAAACACGGGCGCCGCCACCGCAAGGCTGCCCGGTGCAACCGCGCGCGCCCGGGGCAGCGACTGCGCCACTTCGGCCAACGAGAACTGCCGCCGGATGCCCTCGTCCGTGACGGCCTCAACGCGCCAGACTTCGCCATCGCCCATCTCCAGCCGGTCGCCCGTCTCCAACGCGGCCAGACCCGGCCCGGCGGTCACCTCAGCCGTCTGCATGCGGGCATAGGTGTCCAGCAAGTACCGCGCGACTGCTTCCGCCCGGCTCCGGGACAGCGCCATCGGCAGCGTCACATCTGTGACGAGCCGCGCGTCGCCGTCTCCGCGCCGCGCGTCCACAACCATCGGCTGATAGTCCTTGTCCGGATCAATGCACGTCAGGCGAAGCCGTTCCGGCGCCTTGTCCATCAACTGGCGCGCGCGAACCAAGCCGCCCTCGCCGAATTGGGCAGACGGAACGATCTGCACCGCGCCGTCTCCCGACATCCTGAATAAGATGGTCCCGTTCCGCTCGATCGCCTCAAACCCGAAGGCCGCCTTCAGCGGCTCGAGCGCCGCCCGAACCGACGAGACACCATCCAGCACATAGCCCTCAACCACGCCGTCCAACGCGCGCGTATCCACGGGCGATACGCCGCCCGCTGCGCAGATCTCGGTCACGACGTGTGACAACCCAGAAAGACCAGACCGGCCGTTCAGCCAATGTCCGCGCGCCCAGTTCGCCCCGTCGCCCCAGATATCCTCCCGAGTGGGCCAGGCCGGAAAAGGCCGCGCATCCCAGGCCCACACATGCGCCGCGCTGACCCCGCCTTCCGCTTCAAGCCGCGGCAACACCGAGGCGAGCAACCGGGACTGGATCACATCGTCGCGTTCGCCGCTCGAATACGGCGGCAGGCCGCTTTCCGTGCTCTTAGGGTCGACGAACAGGTTCGGCGCGTTGCCCGCCTTGTCCACGGCCGCAAAGCCGATTTCCGAAAGGCATATCGGCTTCGAACCCGGCACCCATTCCGTGGGAGAAGCGGCGCGCACTCCGGCCGGTCTCGGATAATGCAGCGCCCCGGCCCATCCGAGCAGGTCCTTCGCCCGAAACACCCAGTGCTCGCCATGCGCGGTATCCACAATCGGCGTGCGGTCTTGCGCGTCCCGCGCCGCCGCATCGGCATAGTACCAGTCGTAAGCTTCGCCGCCGGCAAACTGGCTCGCGAGATAGTCCGGATCGTCCGCCGCCGTGTAACCTTCCAAGGCATCGAGATGCCCCGGTGTATCCCGCCAATCCCCCATTGGCGGGTACCAGTCGACGCCGACGAACCCGATGGCCTCATCCGCCCACAGAGCATCCAGTGGAAACAACACATCCCCGCTGCCATCACCCGGCACATAGGCACCATACTCGGTCCAGTCCGCCGCATAGGAGATCAGCGCATCTGGCAGGATCGCCTTCACCTCAACTGCCAGGCTGCCCAGCGCCTCCACAAACGGAAATGCCCCATCCGCGTCGCGCACCCGCGTCAGCCCGCGCATTTCGCTGCCAATCAGAAACGCCTCTACACCGCCCGCCTCTGCCGCGAGCTGCGCGTGATGCAGGATGAAGCGGCGATAGCCTTGCGCACCGTTCACGAAGGCTTCGATCTCGCTGCGCGCGCCCGCTGTCCCGTCCGCCGAAACCGTGATCCGGCCACGCCAGGCAAATCCGGGCGCATCGACGAACAAGAACGGCGTCAAGGTGACCAGATACCCCCTGTCCTTCAGTTCACGGATCGCTTCGATAACGGACGCGTCGGACGGCGTGCCGCCATAGTTCACCCGGCCGTCTTCATCACGCGAAACCAGATACGCCTCGGCCCGCGTCTCGCCCGCCACAGTCCACGTGAGCGGCGCGGTTACCCGCTCGCGCGTCTCCACGCCCGGCCGGATGGCGCAGTCCCCGGCTGCAATTCCAGAGGCAAACCAGCCGCATGTCAGGGCCACGTGCGAGACGCGCGGCAGGTCATCCCGCAGCTGGTCGAGCGATACAAGGATATCGGCGCGCGCCTCGCCCGAGTTGGCGTTCAAGGCCCGCTCTGCCCCGGGCCGCAACACTTCGCGCACAATGCCAGTTGCATAGACAAACTCACCCGACGCCGGAATGAGGTTCACCCCGGTCACGACGCTCGCAAGGCTGCCCGCATCCGGATCCTCCGGCGCGCGCACAACCTCAAATGACAATTGCGGTATCCGGTTGCCGAATGCCTCCAGCGCCAGATCCTCGAACACGATGTAACCGATGCCGCGATACGCGGGCGCGGCGCCCTCGATCATCTCGATCAGCGGATCGGGCAGCTGGTCCTCCGTACCCGCATAAAACCGATTCTCCACACCCGACAGGTCAAACGGCTCACCGTTAGCCCAGGCCCGCGCCACACGCTGGATGGGCCCGGCGCCAAGGGCCACCGCGAAACTCACCGTGTAGCGCGACTGGACCGTCCGCGCCCCACCTTTTCCGCCCGTCCGCTCCGTGGTGCGATGCTCGCGAAAGCGGGAAGCCCAGATCAATTGACCGCCGACGCGCATCCGGCCGAAGATGGTGGCAATGCCTTCGCCTTCCGCCGCGCCCATCACGTGCAGGGACTTGATCCGCGGCCCCTCCGCAGGGGCGGCGAAATAGCCGTCGATCGCGCCGCCCACGAGCGAGCCCGCCGCCCGGCCAATCGCCGCACCAGTCAGCGTTCGGCCAAGCAAGGACAATCCCTGCGGCAAGAGCCGCCGCCCCAACGCCGCGCCCGCTTCGGAAAGAACAATCTGTGCCAAGGGTCAGTCCTCCAGTCCCGGAAATGAAAACGCCGCCACCATACGGCGAGACCACCACGGCGCGAGCCGGGTTTCGGTCACCGCCCGGCCCCAATAGGCGTGAATGAATTGGCCCGGCGCGGCCAGAATTCCGCAATGCTTGGCCGGCACACCCGTCCCCATACGGAAGATCAGCACATCTCCCGCACGCGCCTCGTCCACGCTGATGTCCACCAGCGTCCGGCGAGCGGCCATGAGCAGTGTCTCCTCGCCCAAGGCCTCCGCCCAATCCGGCGTATAGGGCGGCAGGCTTTCGGGCTCCGGCCCCACCAGCGCGCGCCACACCCCGCGTACGAGCCCGAGACAGTCACACCCCGCGCCGCGCAAACTCGCCTGATGGCAATACGGCGTGCCGACCCAGCCGCGCGCTTCGTCCACAATCTCGCCCCGCGTCACCGGCGCCCCCCGGTATTCCCGGTTGCTGCAGGCCCTGCCACAAGGGCTTCCGTACCCGGAAGATGCGGAAACCCCCGGAAGTTCTCTGCATTGCCGAACACGTCGCCGCACGTCTCGAACCGGTGGTCGCAGGCAAGCCCCGGAAATGCGCCGCGATCAACGCCGCAGCGTGCATCTCCCAGCACCGCGTCACACCGGCGCGTGTAGATCCGCCCCACCGGGCGCTCCAGATCGGCCTTCAAAGACACGATCTCCGCTTCGAATCCCAACTGCCCGCGCCGAAGCCGCGTCAACTGGCCACTCCACACATCGAAGAAGTGTTCCGGCTCGCGCCAGTCAGCCCGCATTACATGCAGCCGCGCCCCGTCCCTGAGCCCGGCATCCAGATCGGCCTCTGTAATCGCGTCATGCGACAGCGCCCCGCGCGCCTCCGCTTGCCCGGGCGCCAGCGACGCCGAGGATGTAAACCTGAACCCGTCAAGCGAGCCGCCGGGCTCAAAAGTCTGACCATCGATGATCAGGGTACGGTCATGCTCGGTCGCCCGCAGAACATGCCCGTCCGCCCGCGTAAGCGTCCAGCAGAGGCACGTCGTCGTGACGCCTGATGCAAGTGCGCCGGCAAGTTCCGTCGGAAGTGTCTTCATCGCCTCACCCGATCAGTTCGATCAGCGGCACACGGATCACCCGGCCCGCGCCAAAGGCCTCGATGTTGACGTCCAGCCGGTCTGTATCGAACTGGACGGGGCAATCGAACAGGAAACCTGCCGTGATCACGGCGCCGGCTTCGGGCGGTACGGCGAACGCGATCACCCCCGTCGAGACGTCCACCGTCGCGGACGTCTCAACGCCGTTCACCGCCGCCCGCACACTCCCGGCGACCGGCTTCCAGATGCGCCGGCGCCAATCGCCGTAAGCCTTGGTGAGCGGAAAATGGACAGTCTCACCATCCCCCGTCCCGATCACCTGGTCGATCGGCGACACCTCCGTCCCCGGAAGACCCGACCGGTCATCCAGCCGGTCCCGAAAACGGAAACCATGCAGCCGCCCGCCCCGCGCCTCGAAGAAGTTCACCAGAACCTGCAGCGTCTCGACGCGCGTCACGGCGCTGCCTACATCCCAGCGACGGCGCGAACCAGCCCAGACCGCATTGCGCGCCTCGCCGCCGCCCGCCAGCGGCACAACCTCGACGCGCCGCTCAGGCCCGCCGCTCGCCGCCAGTGCCAGCGGCATCGGCAGGCTCACCTCATGAAACTGCGCCAGGCTCACAGGAAGCGCCCTCCGCCCTGAACCATCCGCGCCAGCGCGGCCGCAACGGCACCGCTGCTGCCGAGCGCCGTGCGTTCATCCGTACCCGGTGCGAAATTGAAACTCGCCGTCACGGAAGGCGGCGACGCCGATCGCAGGATCAGCGCCTCCGCCGTCACGCGCGCGAGGTCCCGCAGGATCGATTGCGCCATCCGCTGGAAATCAAGTTCTCCGGACCGCGCCGCCTGCCCCAGCGACAGGGAAATCTGCTCGCCCGCCTGCCCGAACGCCTGCGCCAGCGCGTCCGCCGCCTGCCGCCCCGCGCCGGAAGCCAGGTCCTCCAGCGCCCGCGCGCCGCCGTTTGATCGATCGTCCGTCATCGTCATATCTGTGTCTCCTGTTGATCCGGGAACGCCGCCATCATGTCTTCGAGGATCTGGCGCGGCGGCGCGCCGCCGGCCTGCATCAACGCACGCCACTCCCGCAGGCTGAGGCGCCAGAAGGCTTCCGGCGGAAGGCCGGCGGCCAGCGCCGCGCGCAGCATTTCGCGCCACGGCAACATCAGCCCACAAGCCCCAACCTGAACGCCTCAGCCACTGCCCGGGCCGCGTCCGATGGCGCGGCGCGTTCCGCCGCTTGCAGAGCTGTCTGCGCAGACTCCCCGCCCCCGCGGAGCAAAGCGGCCAGCACGGTTTCCAGATCCGCCGCACTCATCGCCCTGAGCCGCGCGTCCAGTTCGCGGAGATGCGTGCACGCAAACGCGGTCTCGATCTCCGCCAGCGCGCCCAGCGTAAGACAAAGCCGCAGCGCTGCTCCGTCCACCCACAATTCCGTCTCGCCTCGCGCCCCGTTCATGGCAGCGCCTCGAAGCTCAGGAGCCCTGCGCTCTCCAGCGTCACCGAAAACTCCGCTTCGCCGTCATGCGCGCCGCTCCAGCTGAGTTCCGTGATCTGGAACGCGCCTTCCAGCACGCCGAAGCCCGGCAGGATCAGTTGCCAATCGGGTGTCTCGCCCGCGAAGAAAACAGCCCGCATCCGGACATCAGATGCCGCATCCCGGAACACGCCTTGCCCGCTCACCCGCGCCGCCTTCGTGCCTGCCCCGGCCAGCAATTCGCGCCAGGCCTCGGGGCTGTCGGCGCCGGTCGCATCCACCTGCGCGCTGCGCAGCTCGATCCGGCTCGCCCGCACGCCCGCCAGCGTCACGAAGCCGCCCGCCCCATCTGAAATCTTGAGCAGGATGTCCCGCCCGCGCTGCGTCACCATCAGGCGGCCTCCTCTGAAATGATCCGGAAACGAATGAGCCCGCGAAAGGCGCGCCTGTCGGCCTGCCGCATCACATCGCTGTAGGTCGTGTAGGCGAGCGCGATCCGCCCGTCGGGCAGACTCCACTCGGCCGCATCGACCGCCGCCCGCAACGCCGCCAGCGCGCCGCGCGCCTCTCGAAGCCCTCCATCGCGTGACGAGACGGCCAGCGTGAACACATGCTCTGTCGCCTCGCCGAGCGCGGCGCCCACAGGCCGGCACTCATGCCGCTCCACGCGAACGAATGGAAAGGCCGGCGCCTCGCTCTCGTCATCATAGATGCGCGGCCCGAAGATCGCCGCCACATCCGCATCGGCCCTCAGCACGCTGAGCAAAGCCGACTGCACATGTGCTTCGGCGTTCATATCCGCACCTCGCGCCGCAGGGCCGCTGCCAGCGCGGCGGCCTCCGGCACCCCGCCGCGCACCCCGTCTCCTGACAGGTAGGCCGCCTGCACCCACAGCTTCACGCCGTGCACGAGGTCTTCCGGCACATCTGCCGCCTCGCCATACCCGGCCTCGAACGTCACCTCGATGGCGCCGCCCAGCGGCACCACCGGCAGCCCCGCAAAAGGCCGCAGGCGGAGCTTTCCGCTGGTCAGTTCGAACCGCCCGGTCAGCAGTTCCTCGCCGCCTTCGGCATCCACCCGCACCACGGAGATGAGCGCACTCGCCGGCCCCGGGCGGAGTTTGACACCACCGCGCAGCAGCCCGTGCGGCCACGCCGTCCAGCGCCGGCGCAGCGTCCGCGTCACAAGGGCAAGCCCGCTGGCCGTCTCGACCCAGGCGCGCCCGGCGCGGATGAGATCCGTCACCAGCGCGTCCTCGGCGCTGGTTGCAAGGCGCAGGAAGTCTTTCGCCGCCGCGAGAGTCAAAGGCTCCCCCGCTGGCGGTGTGATCACCGTCAGGTCTGTCATTTAAATTATCCTTGTAGGGAAGAAATGGACCGCCCTGTCCGTGACAGTGAACAGGGCGGCCCGTCCGGGATCAGATGATCTGCCGGAGCTTCACGATGATATCGCCGCCGATCGGCAGGCCCACCTGGCGGACCAATTCATTGTCGATGCCGGTTTCCGTGCCGCGGATCAGGGCAGCGATGGCTTCCGCCACCTTCGTCGTGAATTCATCCTGCTGCGGCTTCGTCAGCGCCGCCGCCTGCTTGATGATCGCAATGACCATACTCTCAATCATGGTGTGGTTTCCTTCTTGGTTTCCGGGAGAAATCAGAACTTCATCACCTTGACGGCATCGAAATTCTGCACGCCGCCGCCCACACGCTTGGTCGTGTAGAACAGCACGTAGGGTTTGGCCGAGAACGGATCGCGCAATACGCGCGCGCCCTGCCGGTCGGTGATGAGGTAGAAGCGACGGAAGTCGCCGAACGCGATAGCGGAATTGCCCGCGCCGATATCCGGCATGTCCTCGACTTCCGTCACCGGATAGCCGAGCAGTGTCGCCGCCTCACCGCCCGTGCCCGGCTGCCAGACATAGCGCCCGTCGCTGTCCTTCAGCTTACGGACGGCCGACACCGTGCGCCGGTTCATCACGAAACGCGCACCCGTCCGGAACTGGCTCTTGGGTGCATAGACCAGATCGATCAGCTGATCCGCCGCGTCCGCATCCGTGAAATCGCCCGGCACAAAGCCAACCTTGCCCCAGGCATGCGAGGCCTCGGCAACGATATCGTACGACAGGAACCCCTTCGGCTTCGACGTGCCATTGCCCGTCACGAAGGCCGCCGATTCCTGCGCGGCAAAGGCGCTTTCCACTTCATCCGCCAGCCACGCATCGATGTCCGCGTACGCATCTTCGAGCAGCACCTGCGTCGCCGCTGGCATCGCGTAGAGCTCTCCCGCCGGGAAGGTCAGAAGGTCAAGTCCCGTCACGGCCGTCTCAGGCCGCGCGGCTTCCTCGCCGACCCACGACGCCGCCGCGCCAAGCCCGACGGGTTTCTTGTACACGCCCGCGGACGTCTGCCGCACCGTCGCGATCTGCCGCATCGGGCTCGCCGCCAGCAGCCGCGCCTCGATCAGCCGGTCCAGCTCCGGCGGCGCCACATGGCCCCCCTCGCTACCCGTGCCAGTGTTCAGCGACTTCACGTCCAACCGCGCCACGCCGCTCTCGTCTCCCGTGCGCAGGTAGCGCGTCCAGGCCTCTCGGCGCTCGTCCGGCTCTGTGTCCGAGGCCGCCGCCGCATCCGGCCGCGCCATCTTCAGGCTCAGCGCCTCAAGCCGGCGGTCAATCCGGGCAAGGCGTTCATCCGTCAGCGGATCGCTTGCCCCCTTCTTCTCGATTTCGGCGAGGCGCGTGTCATTCGCCTGCCGGTAGCTGTCGAACACCGCCATCAGTTCAGCGGCGTCGGCCTTCACGGCCTTGGTTTCCTTGGTCATGTCGTCTCCTTGATTGACCCGTTTCACGCCGCACGCACCGCGCCGGCACCCATCACCTGAAACAGCGCGCTGCGCTGCATTGGCTCGCTCACCAGCGAGATTTCGGCGAGATCCACCTCGATGAGGTCGCGCCCGCCGGCCGCCCGCGGCGTCCATACGCGGGGGAAAAACCCGATGGACAGCCCGCGCACGCCGCTGCGCACCAGGCCAATCCCGGCGGCCTCTTCGATCAGCCCCCGGACGAACAGTCCGTAGCCATCCTCTGTGGCGCGCACCCACCGTCCGGCCCGCGCGCCTTC